>QKPP01000215.1 GCA_006508105.1 Myxococcales bacterium FL481
GCAGTTCGATCAGCGCTTCCACCAGCGCGCCGCGAAGCGGCGTGTCCCGTTCCGGATCGAGAAGACCCCCGGCTCGCAACGCCAGGGCCACCACGGCACGTACGCGCGCGGCGGTCTCGGGCAGGCGGCGTTCGACGTCCTCGAGCCGCCACAGATGTGATCCGAGGACATCGGGGTCGACCGGCACCGTGTCGAGTAGTGACGCCAGCGTGGAGGCGAGTTCAGCCAACTCTTCGGAGGTTTTCGGGGGCGGCGTTCCGCTGTTTCGCTTTTGGGCCATATCCGGATGGATCAAACGACACGTTCCGTCCGGCTTGGCGCAGATCAAGTGCACTGTTCGGACTGTGGCGACACCAATTCGACATTGGGCCCCGCGGCCACGGACCGGGGCCAACCGGGTGGCGGTCGACCGCGGTCTGGTGATCGCCGGAGCGGTTTCGGGCGTGGAACGATGAGTGAAGAGCGCTATCGTTCTACGCGACGGCCGGAGTCGCCAACGTTCGCGGCGCCCTTTCGGCCGGGAGGGGGACGGATGAACGTTCTGATCGCAGAGGATGAGCCGATCAGTCGCAAGGTCACGCGGGCCTTGCTGCGTCGGCATGGGCATTTCGCGGTAGCGCTGCCGGATGGGCAGAGTGCGTTCGAGGTTCTCGTCAACAACCCGGACTTCGACCTGGTCATCACGGACGTACAAATGCCGCACATGACCGGGTTGGAGTTGATCCAGGCGCTGCGACGCGAAACGCGCTTCGATGCCCTGCCGATCCTCGTGGTCTCCGGGGTGATTTCGGTGACGCAGGTGGCGGGTTTGCTGGAGTTGGGTGCCGATCGGTTTCTCGCCAAGCCGGTCGACGAGAAGCTGCTCATGCGCGAGGTCGCGTCGCTCGAGCGGTGGCGCGGAGGCGGATCGACCCACGCGGGCTCGACCCGCGCGGCCGACTCACGCGCCGTCGGCTGAGTCTGCTAGCGGTGGCGCGCTGCGGCGCTCGCTTGTGCGGCGCCGCGATGCGAGCGAGGCGAGGGGCCGGCTTCACGCCACCCGCATGCGTTGCCGCAGCTCTTCGACCAAGATGCGCACGTTGGGCTCGAGCACCATGCCGTCGTGGTCTCCGGGGACTTCGCACACGTCGAGTCGTTTCACGTGCCGGCCCCAGCCGTTGTCGGCGTACACGTACTCCTTGTCGCGGTTGAGCACGCGGCCGGGTCCGAGCACGTAGCGCTCGTCGAGTCTCGGGCGGAACAACACCACCTCGCCGGCGTAGTCCGGTACCTGGTAGCGGTCGCAGGCGCGGTCGAACGCCGCCCGGATGACCTCGGAGCGAAACGCCGCGGGGCCGACCTCGACCTCGTCGACCGGTGCCGACCCGCGTAAGCGCTCGATTTGCCGCAGGTAGCGGCTCTTGAGTTTTTGCGACAGATAGCCCAATCCTTGGCGCTGGATCTCCTGCGTGTGGATCCGAAACTTGTCGGCGGCCGAGAGTTCGGCGTCGTGGTGCAGTGGCGTGTCCAGTAGTGCAAGCACTTGCACCGGCTCGCCGGCGTGGGTCAGCTGGTGCGCCATCTCGAACGCCGCCATGCCGCCCCCGGAGAAGCCACCGATCAGATACGGCCCTGTTGGCTGCACCTGGCGGACCTCCTCGAGATAGTCGCGCGCCATGTCTTCGAACGACTCGTGGGGCTCGTCGTCGCCGTGCAGCCCTTTGGCCTGGATCCCATAAAACGGGCGCTCACGGCCCAGATGTTGCGCGAGCTGGCGTAGATTGAGCACGTTGCCGAACATCCCGGCGACCAGAAAAAACGGCGGCTGGTCGTCGTGGCGCCCATCGTCCATGCGCACGAGGTAGCGAAACCGGGGTTTGTCCTCGCTGCGCGCGGGCGTGTCGCCGGTCAGCGGCGATTCGCCCGTGATGCCGGTCGCTTCTTTGATGAGTCGGGCGCAGCCTTCGACCGTCGGCGCTTCGAACAACACGGAGATGGCGTACTCGACGTCGTAGAGCTTCTTGATCTTGGCGAATAGCCGCACGGCGATCAGCGAGTGGCCGCCGAGGTCGAAGAAGCTGTCGAGGACCCCGACGTTGTCGACCCCCAAGATCTCTTGCCAGATCTCCACCAGCGAGCGCTCGACCTCGTCGCGGGGGGCAACGTACTCGGAGTCGAGGTCCGGTCGCGCGAATTTTTGGGCGTCGTCGCCGGGGGCGTCGAGCGGTTGAGCCGCTTGCTCGAGCAAACGCTCGAGGTGCAGCGAGGTCACCACCACTTGCGGGACGGACTCGCAGGTCAGCACCCGCTCGAGGGCGGCGGTGCCTTCAGCGGGCAGGATGCCTCGCTCGAGATTGTGGGCAAACGCGGCCTCCGCGGGGGACAAACTGCGATCGCCCACCCGCTGCGTGTCGAACTCGAGCTCCGAGGCGGACGGCTTGGCCATGGCGAAGTCGATGGCCTCGGTGAGTCGTTTGATCGTCAGCGATTCGACCTCGACCAACACTCGGCCGGCGTCGTCGGTGATCACCACGTCGAAGCTGGCGAAGTCGTCGGTGACGCGGGCGGGCTCGGGGGTCCGCACGTGGCTCCAGATCCGCCGCGTCAGCGGGGCGTAGACTCGCACGCGCTTGTACGTCAGTGGCACCCACAGCGAATCACTGGAGGTGCTGTAGCCGTCGATCAGGCGCATCGCGTAGCCGGTGGCGAAGTCCAAGAGCCCGGGGTGCAGGCCGTAGTCGTCGAGATCTGCGGTGAACGACGAGGGGAGCTCGAGACGGGCCAGCGCCTCGTGTTCGCCGTAGGCGACTTGCCGTAGGACCCGCCAGCGGGGGCCGAACAGCAGATGCTGCTCTTGTTCCGACCGAATGCCCTGGGGGTTGTCGGCGACGCGGTGTACCTGGCACCGTTCGTCGATCTGCGGGATGTCGACGGGCTCGGCGGTCGCATCGGCCACGAGGTGGAGCTCGGCTTGGGCATGCGTTTCCCACCCCACCCGGCCGTCGACGAGTGTGTATTTGCTTTGGACATCAAATAGATACGCGGACTGCTCGGGGCGAAGGCGGACACGCACCTCCTTCTCGGCGTTGTCCGCCACGTGCAAGGCCCGCAGGAACACGAGATCGTGGACCTCGAAGGGGCGGGTCTCGCCGTGTTCTCGAAGGGCCGCTCGGCAAAGCTCGAGAAATCCTGTGCCGGGCCACACGGCGTGACCGGCTTTGGTGCGGTGCTCATCCAAGATCCAGTGGGCGCTGGGGCTGAGGGTGGCCGTGAGGATCGCTCCCCCCGCTCGATCGACCCGCCGCCGCTGAAACAACGGGTGGCTCGCCTCCACGTCTTCTCGGGGCGCCGCGGTGGCGCCCATTTGTTGGGCAGCATCGGCCGCCATGCCCACTTCGTTCCAGATACCCCAGTCGATCGCGACGACGCGCCGAGATGCGTCATGTCGGCTCTGCGCGTAGGCGTTGAGGTAGGCATTGGCCGCGACGTAGTCGACCTGACCCGCGGGCGCGACGATGCTGCTCGTCGACGAAAACAGCACCATGAAGTCGAGTTCGCGGCGGGCGAAGATCTCGTCGAGCACGCGGGTCCCGTGGACCTTCGGGGCGAACACCTCCTCGACGTCGGCTGCGTTTTTGAGTTGCAACAGATCATCGCGCAGCGCACCCGCGGCGTGGATCACCCCTCGGATCGGTCCCAAGTCGCGCTCGGCATCTTCGACCACCCGCTCGAGTTGGGCCCGGTCAGTGACGCTGACGCCCGCGGTTGTCACCTTCGCGCCCTGGGCCTCGAGTCGTCGGACCGCCGCGATCTTTTGGCTCATCGCGTCGTGCGGCCCGTGTCGCTCAATCCATTTGTCCCAGCTGTCGCGGTTGGGGAGGCCGGCGCGGCCGATGAGCACGAGGTTGAGCCGGGTCTTTGACGCGAGGTGCTCGGCCATGAGCAGGCCCAGCCCACCGAGGCCCCCGGTCACGAGGTAGGTGCCGCCGGGACGCAACCAGCCGGCCGGTGCGGTGGCTCGAAGTGGCGATTCGGGGGCCGTCTGCTCGTAGGTGCGTTCGTACCGTCGCCCGTCGCGGTACGCGACGATGGCGTTCGCCGGCTCGGCCAACAGCTCGGTGGTCAGTCGGTCGACCACGTCCGCGACATCGGGACCGTCGTGGCGCTTGGGTACCACCCGGCGCGAGGGCGGACTGGGCACGGCGAGATCGATGCTGGCGCAGGTGAACCCGGCGAACTCGCGAGGGATGACTTGAATCGGTCCCAGGAGCGTGGACTTGGCGGGGTACGGCAGCGGCTCGTCGTGCACGCGCTGCATCCCGTTGGACACTGCAGTGAGGTGGACGGGAGCGGCCAGTCCTTCGTTGCCCGCCGCCTGGGCGAGGTACATGAGACTGTAGAACCCGTACTCTTGGTTGCGGTGAAAGAACGTGGAGCCGGGCCGAAACGTCTCGCCTTGCGTGAGCATCCACAGGTGCACGATGCGATTGGGCGCCCGGTCGCGTTGGGTGAGATCGCGCAACAGCGACTCGTAGCCCTCGCGGCCCTGTTCTGGTGCGATGAGGTAGTGCTCGTCGTCCACGCGATGAAAGCGATCGCCGACCTCGACGGTGACCACGGCATGACCTCGCCGGCGCAGCGTGTCCACGACGCCGCGGCCGATCCCGACATCGTCGAGAAACACGAGCCAGCGCAAGCCCTCGTCCTCGGCCGTGCTTCGACGGGTCCCTCGGCGCTTCCACGCGGGCAGCCAGTACCAGTCTTCGGGGTCGCTGAGCTTCTGCAGGCGGTCGCGCGTTTCCTCGGTGCGGATGCCGATCGAGCCCGGGCCGAAGTAGTACGGTTGGTGCTGGAAAGCGTAGGTGGGGAGACGAACCTTCACGCGCTGCTCGCCCTCACGCAGCGCGTCGAGCTCGACGTCGCCGCCCGAGGCCCACACACGACCGAGCGCAGCGGTGAAAAAGCCGAGGTCAGAGACCTTTTCCTCCGGGTGGCGCAACGAGCCCAAGGTGCTTTGCACCGGCTTGATCGCCGGCTGCTGACGCACGAGGGAGGCCAGCGTCTTGCCCGGCCCGACTTCGATGAAGACGCGATTTTCCTGCTCGAGCAGGGTTTGCACCCCGTCGGAGAAATGCACCGTGTTGCGCAGGTGCTCGACCCAGTAGGTCGGCGAAGTCGCTTGTTCGTCGGTGATCCAGTCGCCGGTGCGGTTGGAGATGAACGGGATTTTGGGCGGCGCGAGGCGAATGCCGGCGAGGTAGGCATGAAACTCGGCCAAGATCGGCTCGAGCATACGAGAGTGGGCGGCAATGTTGATCTTGATGCGCTGGGCCTCGATGTCCTGCGACTTGAGCTTGTCCGCCAACGCCGCCAAGCCGGCAGTTGGCCCCGAGACCGCACACAGCCCCGGGCTGTTGACGGTGGCGAGGTCGAGCGTGTCGCCGAGCAACGGCTCGAGGTCTTCGCGGGGTAGCGGTACGCTGAGCATGCCGCCTTCGGGCACGCGTTCGAACAACTGCCCGCGCAGTACGACCAGGCCGAGGGCATCCTCGAATGACAGCACCGACGCTAGGCAAGCGGCGGTGTTTTCGCCCATGCTGTGGCCGATCAGGGCCTTCGGCTCCACCCCCCACTCCATCCACAGCTGCGCCAGCGCGTACTCAAGAATGAAGATCGCCGGGAGTTGAATCGAGGGTCGTTCGAACGTGGCGACGGTGGCCGGGTCTTGCGGGTCGCCAAACCAAATCGAGCGCAGGTCGACGTCGAGCTGGCCCTCCAACGCGATGAGGCCCCGATCGATGTGCTGACGGAACACCGGTTGGGTCTCGTACAGCTCTCGGGCCATGCCGACGTACTGCGCACCACCGCCGGGGAACATGAACACGGCGGAGGGACGGTCGACGTTGGCGGTGTGGGTGAACACGCGGCGCGGATCTCGGGCGCGGAGGGCCTCGACCGCGTCTTGATGGTCCTTGACGGCCACGACGCGGCGTTGGTCGAACGCTCTTCGCGTGGTCTGCAATGTGAACGCGACGTCCGCGAGGGGCTGCTCCGGATGGCGCTCGAGATGGTCGGCGAGGCGATCGCAGGCGTCATCGAGCGACGCGCGATTTTTTGCCGACATAAGCAGGAGTTGGTACGGACGCGATGATGGCCCGGACGCGGGCGCGGGCGGGGGTTCCTCGAGCACGGCGTGGGCATTGGTGCCGCCCACCCCCAGCGCGTTGACGCCGGCTCGTCGGGGATGGTCGCCGCGGGTCCACGCACGCAGCTGGGTATTGACAAAAAACGGCGTGCGCTCGAACTCGATGTTCGGGTTGGGGGCGTCGTAGTGCAAACTCGCGGGGATCTCGCGATGGTACAAGGCGAGGGCCGTCTTGATGAGACCGGCGACGCCGGCGGCGGTGTCGAGGTGGCCGATGTTGGACTTGACCGAGGCGATGGCACAATAGCCGGTCTTGTCGGTGCTGTCGCGAAACGCGTCGGTCAATGCGGCGATTTCGATGGGATCTCCCATGGGGGTCGCGGTCCCATGTGTTTCTACATAGTCGATTGTGTCCGCGGTGACGTCGGCGATGCTCAGCGCTTCGCTGACCGCAGCCGTTTGGCCTTCGACGCCGGGAGCGAGGTAGCTGACTTTGTCCGACCCGTCGTTGTTGACCGCTGAGCCTTTGATGACGGCGTAGATGCGATCTCCGGCTTCGAGGGCATCAGCGAGGCGGCGCAAGATGACGGCGCCGCAGCCACTGCCGAACACGGTGCCTTCGGAGTGGCGGTCGAAGGAACGACAGTGGCCGTCCGGCGAGAGGATCTCGCCTTGCTTGTACAGGTAGCCGCGGTGGTGCGGCTGCTCGATCGTAGACCCCCCGGCCAGCGCCAGGTCGCACTCACCCGACAACAGGTGTTGACAGGCGATATGCACGGCCACCAGCGAGGTCGAACAGGCGGTTTGGATATTGATCGAAGGACCCTTGAGATCGAATAGGTACGAGACCCGAGTCGACAGAAAGTCCTTGTCGTTGCCCGTGTGTCGCAGCAGGAAGAACCCGACATCGTCGACCAGGTCCGGGTTGCTCAGCAGGTTGAACATCAAGTAGGTGCTCGCGCCGCAGCCCGCGAATACGCCGATGGCTCCGTTGAACGTCTCTGGGGGGTAGCCGGCGTCTTCGAACGCCTCCCAGCTACACTCGAGAAAGTGACGCTGTTGGGGATCGAGGACCGCGGCTTCTTTGGGGGAAAACCCGAAGAAGTCGGCGTCGAAGTGATCCATGTCGGGCATCGGCGCGCCACGCTTGACGTAGTGCGGGTCGGCGAGCATCGCCGGGGACACCCCGGCGGCGACGAGTTCTTCGTCGCTGTAGCTGACCATCGACTCTACGCCCTCGCGCAGGTTCTTCCAGTATTCGTCGACATTGCGCGCGCCGGGCAGGCGCGCCGCCATGCCGATGATCGCAATGCTGTTGTCGTCGGGTTCGTGCGTGTCGTCGGACATGGTGGTCGCTGGTCAAAACGTCGGGGAGCAAGATGCCGGTCAGACAGGGAGGGTTAGCGTCGTCGTAGACGCGCGCGACGGGCCGCGGCGCGGTCTTTGCCCGCGCTCGCCGTCTTGGCGACCGTTTGCGTTCCGCCGCCGAGGTGGGTCGCCAGGCCGCGAATCGTGGGGAAGCGGAACAAGTCGGTCATCTGCAGCGACTGTCCGCGCGCACGCAGCTGCCCGAGCACATGCACGATGAGCAGCGAGTGACCGCCGAGATCGAAGAAGTTGTCGTCGACGCCCACGCGGTCGAGCTTGAGCACGTCGCGCCAGATCTCGGCGACGAGGCGCTCGACCTCGCTGCCCGGTTCGACGAAAGCGGTGCTCGTGGTCGCCGTCTGCTGGTCGGGGGCCGGCAGCGCGTTGCGGTCGATCTTCTTGTTCGGCGTCAGCGGTAGTGCGTCGAGCACCATGTACGCCGCGGGGAGCATGTAGTCGGCGACGCCGCGCTTGAGGTGCTCTCGGGCCCGGTCGACGTCGATCGACGCTTCGTCTTCGGCCACGAGATAGGCCACGAGGCGTTTGTCTCCCGCAATGTCTTCTCGCAGCACGACGACCGCCTCGGCGACCGACTCCACCTCGCGCAGCCGGGACTCGATCTCGCCGAGCTCAATGCGATAGCCGCGTAGTTTGACCTGGAAGTCGTTGCGGCCCAAAAACTCGAGGGTGCCGTCACCGCGGTATCGCGCCAGATCACCGGTTTTGTACATTCGCGCCTCGCCGCCGACAAACGGGTCCCGCGGGAACCGTTCGGCGTTGAGCTCAGGGCGTTCGAGGTAGCCACGAACCACGCCGGCCCCGCCGATGAACAGCTCGCCGGGTACGCCCACGGGGACCACCTCAAGCGCCTGGTCGAGGATGTAGATGTTCGTGTTGGCGATCGGGCGTCCGATGGGCACGGCTTGGCCGGCGTCGTCCACGTCTTGGGTCGTGGACCAAATCGTGGTCTCGGTCGGGCCGTACATATTGGTGATGCGCCCCGCAGGCAGCAGTGCGCTCAGCTTCGTCGCGAGGTCGCCGGTGAAGGCCTCGCCGCCGACCATCCAGTGTTGCAGCTGACCCAAGGCGTGGGCTTCGGCCGTGTCCGCCGCCATCATGCTGGCCATCGACGGCGTGCACTGCAGGTGCGTCACGGCGTGGCGGCGGATAAGCCCCGGCACCGAGTAGTCCTCGGTGGCGCCGGCCTCGGCGTTGTCGCGGGCGACCGACGCGGCGCGTAGCGTATCGAGGTACGGGAGGTGTTCGAGCACGGTCTCGGAGGGGATCCCGAAGTCGATGAGGCACGCGATCTCGTCGACGCCAACCCCCTTCAATTGGTCGACCAGCTCGGCGCAGCTTTCTGGTGTGCCGAACAACCCGTTGACATCGTAATAGCGTTCAAACGCCCGCTCAGCGAGGGTGTCGAGATCCTCGGGGGTCAGCGTGCCGAAGTCGAGGCCCATTGTCTCGGCGAACGGACGAAACAGACCGATAGAACCCCGAAGGTACTCGATGAAGGGCCCGCGGACGATTTCTTTGACTTTGATGGGGCACGCGCCCACGAACGTGTGCAGCATCAGCGACACGGTGCCCTGGCCCGGGTGACCCGCTTCGCGCCAGCCCTCGCGGTACGCGGCGATGTTGCGGGCGAGATCGTCGACGCTTTGCCCCAGTAGGTGGGTCAGTAGGTTCGCCCCGGCTCGGGCGGCGTCCTTGAAGGTTTCGGGATTGTAGCCGCCACTGGTGATCCACACCGGCAGGTCGGGCTGCACTGGGCGGGGCAACGTGGAAAACGTGAACTCTTTGCCGTCGCCGCCGGTGCGCGTGAGCGTGCCGCCACGCCACAGGTCGCGTACGGTTTCGATCTCGCGGAACATGATGGCCCGGCGCTCGCGGTAGTTGTCCGGCCGCAGGACAAAGTCGTTGGGTTGCCACCCGGTAGCGAACGCGATGCCAACGCGTCCGTGCGACAAGTTGTCGACCAGCGACCACTCCTCGGTCACGCGTACGGAATCGTGGAGCGGCAACACGCAGCTGCCCGCCCGGATCTGGGTTTTGCGGGTCAGCACCGCCACCGCGGCCGCGGCGACCGACGGATTCGGGTACAGCCCGCCGAATTCGTGAAAATGGCGCTCCGGGGTCCAAACGGCGACGAAGTCGTGTTCGTCCGCGAATTTGCACCCTTCGAGCAACAGCCGGTAGCGGTCCTCGTTGCGCTCGCCGGCATCGCTGGCGAAGTAGAACAACGAAAACGCCATGTGCTTGTCGGCGTGCGTGCTGCGCTTGCCAAAGCGGGCGGCTTGGGCCGCGGCGGAGCTGCGATCGTCGGCGGAGTAGACCACGAGCTTGAAGCCGCGGGCGAGCGACCAAAAGATCTCCAGCACGGAGATGTCGAATGAGATGCTGGTGACCGCGAGCCAGGTCCCCGGTTTCTCGTGGGGAATGCGATCATCCATCCCGACGAAGAAGTTGGCGACGTTGCGGTGCATCACCATCACCCCCTTGGGGCGGCCTGTCGATCCAGACGTGTAGATGACGTACGCCAAGTTGTCGCCCGTCACCTCGACTCGCGGCGACTCGGCATGGAGGCTGGCATCGGACGCGGCGTCGGCCGGGACCACCGTGGCCCCGGTGCTGGTCACCAAGGGGGCTCGCGCCGCGTCGGTAACCACGACGCGTGCCTGGGAGTCTTGCATCATGTAGCGGAGGCGGTCCTCGGGGTAGCTGGGGTCGAGTGGCACGTAGGCGCCGCCGGCCTTGAGAATCGCCAGCAGGCCCACGATCAGTTCGGTGCTGCGCGGCAGACAGATGCCGACGAAGGACTCTGGTCTCACGCCGGCTTCGATGAGCTTGTGGGCCAAACGGTTGGCTCGTTCGTTGAGCTCGCGGTAAGTCAGTGTCTCCGCTTCGAAAGCCAGGGCCGGGGCGTCCGGCGTGCGCGCGACTTGGGCCTCGAACAACCCGTGGAGGGTGTCGGTCGCATCGAAATCGACGGCCGTGGCATTCCACTCGTTGAGTTGCAGCGCACGTTCCTCGGGGCTGACCAACTCGAGCTGCGCGAGCTGGAGCTCGGGCTTAGAAGCGATCGAGCGCAGCAATACGCGGTAGTTCGCCAGCAGGCGATCCATCGTATCGCGCTCGAAGAGCGTGGTGCCGTACTCCAACGCGACCGAGATCTCGTGTTCGGTCTGCTCGAGGTACAAGACCAAGTCGGTCTGGGCCATGTCCGCTTCGACCCGCTCGCGCTGCCAGTCGACCCCGCCCGCGGTCGCCGTCTCGTTGAGGCTCTTGTCCATGAAGACAAACAGCGTCTGGTAGATCGGCGTACGGCTCATGTCGCGGGGCGGAGCGAGGACCTCCACCAGTTTTTGAAACGGCAGGTCTTGGTGGCCGTAGGCGTCGAGGCAGTTGGTCTTGACCTCGGCCAACAGCTCGCGAAACGAGGCGTTTTCGCGGATCTGGGTGCGCAACGCCAAGGTGTTGGCGAAAAAGCCGACCAGTCCTTCCACCTCCGGCCGCGTACGATTGGCGATCGGGGTGCCGACGATGATGTCGTCTTGACGGGTGTAGCGGTGCAACAGCGCGTTGTAGGCGGCGAGCAGCACCATAAACAGGGTGCATTGTTCGGCTTGAGCCACGCGTTGCAGCGCTGCGACCAGCTCACGGTCCAACGTGAGTTTGGTCATCGCCCCGTGGTGCGAGCGGATCGCGGGGCGGGGCTTGTCCGCGGGGAAATCCAGCACCGGCAGGTCGCCGGCGAGGCGGTTCCGCCAGTACGCGATTTGCCGATCGCTTTCACCGGCGGCGAGCATGTCACGTTGCCACGCCGCGAAGTCGCCGTACTGAACCGCCAGTGCCGGTAGCTCCGGTGTCTTGCCGGCGACAAACGCCTCGTAGCTGATCGTGAGTTCACGCAGCAACACGCCCAACGACCACCCGTCGGACACCGTGTGGTGAGCCATCACGTACAGCACGTAGGCCGTTTCGGCAGTACGTAGGAGTCCCGCGCGAACCAATGGACCGCGCCCGAGATCGAACAGTCGCGTCGCTTGCTCCGCCAGTGTGGCTCGGGTGGCGGCCGCAACGTCGGGTTCTGAACGCAGATCGATCTCGCGAAATTCCAAGTCGATTTGGGGCGCCACGACTTGGGTTTGTCGTTCTCCGTCGGTGGCGAATGTGGTCCGTAGCACCTCGTGGCGCGCAATGATTCGCTGCAGCGCTTGGCGCAGGGCCGCGGTGTTGACCTCCCCCTTCAAGCGAAACGCGGCCGGCACGTGGTAGGCGGTGCTGTCCGGTTCAAGCTGGTGCAATACCCACAAACGTTCCTGAGCCAACGACAAAGGCGCGGGCGCGGAGTCCGAGCGTACCGGGATCCGATCCGATGACGCGGCAGGGGCTTTCGGGGCGCGTCCTTTGAGCCGAGCCTCGAGCAAGGCTCGCTTCTCGGGCGAAAGGGCGGCGCGTCGGGAGGCGTTGTCGGGGGATTCGGTCATATTGCAGCTCGGTTGCTCGTGGGTCTACTCGGCTTCCAGCTCGGCCAAGACGAGGTCTTCGATCGCCGCTGCGACCCCGGCGACGGTGGGGGTATCGAAAAAACGCACCAAAGAGACTTCCACTCCGTAGGCGTTGCGGATGCGCGAGATGATCCGGGTGGCGGCCAGGGACGTGCCGCCGAGGGCCAAGAAGGGATCGTCACGACTGACGCGATCCAGGCCGAGTTGCTCGGTCCACAGCTCGACCACGGCTTGTTCGAGCTCGCTTTGGGGGGCTTCGTAGTCGCCCAGCGATGGGTCACGTTCGCGTTGAGTCGCTCGCTGCATGGCGGCGAGGATCTGATCGACGCTGCGTAGCGAAGTGGCGATGCGTTGCCACACCCGGGCTTGCTGGCCGCGGTCGATGGCCGCCGTCGCTGCGCTGGGCGCCACCGCGGCGGCGGCGGGGTCCTCATCGGGGGCGCGGCGGGTGTCCAACTGGACGGCGGCGGCTTCGTCGGTCGCCAATCGCAGCGTTTGCACCGTGTCGTCACCGTCGGCTCGGTCGCCCGCGATTTCGTCGAAGAACGCCCGGGCGGGGGCGTTTTTGCGGGTCTGCTTCCACGGCAGCACGACGTGGCTGCAGCCTTGCTGGCGGGCCCACGTGCCGGCGGCGGCCAGCATGCGGTGCTCTACCCCCCGTCCGAGGGCGCGGCAGCTGAGCAGGAAGGTATCGATGATCGCCGTTTGGGCCTCGGTCTGCAACAACAATAGCCCCACGAACCCGTACTCACCGAAGCGGTCGCTCACCTGCACGCGCAAGGCCGCGCGGTGAGGGACGGTGGTGAACTCGGCTACTTCCGGCTCGCTGCGGCGAATCGTGGTGAAGTTGAATTGGTTGGTGCGCTGGGTCAGCTGAGACGCTCGGGGCAGTTCGTCCGGCGCGAGGGGATCGATGTCGACGACCAATTCGAGACTCGCTAAAAACTCGGCCAAGCTGGCGGCCCCCGACCGCGATTGCTCCCGGGCGCGATTCTCGCGATACATCGCCGTGCGTCGCCGGTCGGTGTCCGTGATCGACAGCTGGTCCAATGCCCATACGTGCTCGACGAACGGGCCCAGCTCATCGCTGGATGCGGGCACCTGCAAGGTCAGCACCTCGGGGGCGGCCTGCTGCATTTGTGCACACTCAACCGCAGAGTCGTCGAAGAACACGAAGCTATCGAGCCCCAGCGACAGTTGCTCGGCGAGGTGCCGCAAGTTGTGGGGTTTGGGGTTCCAGTCGACACATTCGGCGACCAAGTGCTCGCGGTTCAGGGGCATGGACCGTCGATCGAAGACCTCGTTGACGTCGGCCGCGTTGTTCTTGCTGGCCAGGCACAACAGCTTGCCCGCATCGTGCTGGTCGACCATGAACCGCTGGAGCGCCACGTGGCCATCGTCGATGGCAATGCCGTCGACGCCATCTTCGCCCACGATGCCTCGCCACAAGGTGTTGTCGCAGTCGAGTGCGATGACCTTGTACGGGGAGCGCCGGATGGCGCTGATGCGGCGCATGACCGCGGTGCCCAAGGCGGCGAAGTACTCGCGGGTGTAAGGCACGTGGCCGACGGTCTCGGCGTGGGGGTCGAGCACCTCGTGAACCGGATACTGCGCGACGACCTCGTGCGCGCTCAACCAGTGGGCGCCGGGGATGTCGGCGACCAGAGGGCGAAAGCTCTCGACCTGTGCGTGTTCCCGAGGGGCGCGCGCGGTGTCGACCGGACAACCGACGACCAGCAGCGGCGCGAGACCTCCGGCTTGACGCAATGCGTCGGCCAGTTCGGTCGGTTGTCCCCCGTCTTCCCAGTCCGCGAAGCGCAGCAGTACGACGTTGACCCCATTGCGATTGCGTCGCAGGACCGACTGCGGGTCGAGCAGGGTTTGGAACACCTGGTTGTACGGCGCGAACTCGATGGTAGCGGCCAATTCAAGCTGCTCGCCCCAAAACCGCAGGGCGTCGGCGATCGGCTCGGCCGTGAAGGTAGCGGTCAACGTGATCGTGGGCCTGTCCGGCCCTTGGCCCGTCGAGGTGGCTCCCCGTGCTTCCATGGCGTGGATAGTCCTTTAGAGCCGACGGCGTCGGCGACGGCTCATGGTAGGCGATGTCTGTTGTGTTGCAACGCAGCCGGCCGCGCAAACGCTCGTTGTGCGCCGAAGCGCCCAATGGGGTTGCGGGTCTGGAGCGTCGAGGACTGGCATAGCTAAACCAACTGACCGCTGCTTCTCGCGTGCACAGTATTGCTCCCCGCCTCGAGGCGCGCCAACCATCCTCGAAAACCCACGCGGCCAACATCGTCGCCGCGGCGACATCACCTGGACGCCATGGATCGCCGCGTCCGAAGTCGTAGCCGAGACTCGCTCGCATGTCCCAGGTCGAGGTCGTTGGCTCGAACCGCCGACGCAAACGTCGGTTTAGCGTCGCAATGGGCCGCTCGGTTGCGGACGGGTTTTTTTTGTAACCGGTCCGACGACGCGCTTGCAGAGCAATCTGTCGGCGTGTCAACAGAGCGCAGCGAGTCGGCCGCGACGGTCCCCGGCAAGGTGGCGGTCTCGCCCCGAGTGGCGTGCCCTAGGGCCCTGGCCGTTCCGCGAAGATGCGCTGAACCTGCGCTTCGATGTCGCCCCCCCGCTCGCTGTCGAGGGCGTAGGCCGTGACCTCGAATTCCCCGTCGTGCATCCACACGATCTCCGGCTCGCGCACCAGCGACGACCAATGCGAGCACATCACGGTTTCTCGCAGTAGCCGTTTGCCGTCGAGCATCTCGATATGGGACGGCAACGGAACGCGAAACACGTGGGCATTCGCGCTTTCGAGGACCCGACTGCGTCGAAGCGACGCTCGAGCGACGGTGCTGTAGGGGACGACCGCCTCGTCGCCGTTCGCCGTTTCCACGGTGAGCACGCGCCAGCCCATGGCGACCACGCGGCCGACAATACCGTCGAATTCGATGAGGTCTCCCACCGCGCACACGCGACCCGCGACGACGAATACGCCGTTGACCAGATCGCGGATGGTGTTCCAGGCGGCCAGCGCGATCCCGCAGAGGACGGCGGCGGCTGCGAACGGCATCTGCTCGGGGGCGCTGCGAAACAAGACCCGGGCGACGAACAGCAGATAGCTGAGCGACACCACGAGCACGAGCACGGGCACGGCCCGTTCTTTGAGTTCGCGACGGCGTCCGGTCATCGGGACCAGATCGAGCAAGCCGCGACCGAGTCGCAGCAGCACCGCCAAGACCACGCCAGCCGCTAGGACGGTGACCAAGCCCAGTTCGCCCCGGGCGAACTCACCCGCGACGAGGGCTTCGGCCCCGAGCTCGGAGACGGCGTCGGTCGGCTGCCGTTCCGACACTAGACAAACCCCCGTTTCACGAAGCGATCGGTGACCACGTGTTGGACGAAGCGGTTGAGCTCCAGCACGTCGTAACGGCCTCGGCTGAGCAGCCCGACGCGGACCAGCGAATCGATCTGACCGCGGAGTTCGACCGCGGGCAGTCCGGTGACCCGGGCCAACCGTGGTTCGGTGAGTTGGCGATGCAGCAGGAACTGGGTCAGCAAGGCGCGCCAGGGCGGTCGCAGTTCGTCGAGCACATCCCACGCCCGTGGCTCGGGGGGACGCAGGATCAGTCCGTCGTCCTGAACCCGCTCGATGTGGGTGATCCAGCCGCGTAGCGCGGCCCCCACGTTGCCCAGGGCGTAGTCGAAGTGCGCCGAAAACAGCCGGGCGAGTCGCCACTTGGTCAACTCTGTCTCGCTGCGCCCGGCAAACTCGTAGCGCAATCCCGTTGAGCCGTGGCGCAGCCGCACGATCGATTCGAGGGTGCGGGCCGGTACCGGGCCGCACTCGATGACGGCGAGCGCATACTCGGAGAGCTGGCGGAAGCGCTCGACAAAACGAAATGGCAGCGATCCCATGGCGACGATGAACAGCACGCGGCGGCCGTGCTCGGTGATGAGTCGGATCAGTTCGTCGATGTTGGCGAGTCCCGGTGAGCTGCGTTCCCACCACAGCTCGAGATCATCGATGAGCACCACACTGCCCTCGGGCAGCGACCGCAGGGCGAGATCTACGTGGTGGCGATCGCAGGCTGCCGGGTCGCCGGGGTCTTGTCCGGCGGCTCGAATCAGGGCACTGGCGAAATGCTCGGGCTCGATGGAACCGCCGCGGCGAGCGTCCACGCGGGCGATTCGGGCACCTCCGAGCAGCTTGGCCACGATGCGTTGACACATCGCGGACTTGCCTGAACCGGCGTCCCCGACCACGAACAAGGCGCCTTGCGCCCCGCGGCGGTAGCTGGCCAACGCGTTGCGAGCGAGCCCGAGTTCCTCGTCCCGGCCGACCCAAAACCCCTCGTCGAAGCTCGCTTGGCCGAAGAAGAGCTGACGGTAGAAAAAGGGGAGGGCGTTGATGACCTCCGCGCGCGGGCTGGACTCGCGGACCAGTCGCTGGAGCCGTTCCACCTCCGAGCCGAGGGTGCCGGCGCGAAGCCGGCGAGCCAGCAAGACCCCGGCGCTGCGGCGGTAGATCAGCCCGACGACAACATCGGTCGCTGCGGTAGCGGTCTGGCGTAGCCAGGACACGGCGCGCTGACCCGGCACGCGGGCCAGTTGCTGACGGACATCACTGGATTGATCGCTGAGGTCGAAGGTGTCGATCGCCGCGAAGATTCGGGCCAGTTTGCGTTCGATCAGGTCGCCGAGCGACGGGGCGAGCTTCGTGAGCGCCTCGACTTCCGGTTTGAGCCGCGACAGCGAGTTGTCGAGCACGGAGGACAGCTGGCTCACCGCATCTCGGGCGTCGGCTTCGTCGGTGGCGTCGAGCTCGCTGAGTTGAAACGTGAGCAGACGGGACACGTCGCGCGCGATGCCGGCCGCGCGCTCTTCGGTGGGATGCACCGCGGCCACGGCTTCGGCCAAACTGGCCACGAACTCGGACTCGAGCAAAAACTGCACGAGGCGGCGCAAGGATAAGTCGATGGTGGCCGCCGGTTCGCGGCTGCCCTCTTGCAGGCGGCGAATGGCGTCGTCTTGCAGGGTGCTCACCGACTCCGCCAGCTCGCCGATCGCCGGCTCGGTCTCTCGCACCAGCGTGCTCAGAATCGGCGCGGGGTCGAATCGGGCCACGCAGCTCGCGGCGAGCTTCGGTCGGGGCAAGCTGGCTGGGTCGGCGCCGTCGGCTTGGGCTTCCTGCGCCACGGCTTGGATCTTGTCCACCAACGCTTCGCAGTCACTCAGCGTGCCGTTGCGGATCTGGAGCGAGAGAGCTTGCTGGGCCTTGTCGGCTGTCGCGGCCAGTCGGTGCTGAAACCCGGACAAGTCAAGTCCCAGGCGCCCGCGCGCGACCAGTAGTCGCTGATTGTCGGCCCAGATCGTCGTGTAGGCGTGCAGCTCGTCGGCGTAGGCCGCGGGCGTGGCGTGGCGCTCGGGGGATTTGCGGCGTCGCACGAGACGCGTCACGTCGAGGCGGTCGACTTCGGTGGCGAAGCGCACCGCGAGGTTGCGACCCCCGGTGAGGATGCGTTCTCGGGCCTCGGCGTGTGCCCGGCGCTCGTCGCCGAGCATCTGGTCGAGGCGAGCGGCGGCGGCCTGGCGTTCCTCCCCGAGCAGTTCGGCGGACCACTCACCGCGGCCGATCGCCTGCCCGAGCTTGGTCAGGGACGTGCTCACCGCTTTGAGGGTTCGACTCAAGGCGACCGCGTGTTGGTGCTGGTGGCGGGCCGCGGCGAAAATCTCGGGCTGCAGCAGCTCGCGACAGGCTTCGTCGAAGGCCTGCACGTACATCCGGCCGATGGGGACTTCGTACCGCGGCGCGTCGCGTCGCAGCCACGCGGACCAGCGACGGCGGCGTTTGAACCGAAGCAGCCAGGCGGAGTCGTGGGGGTCGGGGCGAAAGTCTTCGCGCGGACGCGTGACGGTCAACTCCGTGTGGAGCCCCGGTCCGCGGGCGGGTGAAGCGACAAAACCATCGATCGCCCCGTCGAACACGGCGCGCTGGGCTTGGACCACCGATTCCTCGGTTTCGGCCAAAAACGTGCGGGCCAGCTTGAGAAACGCACTCTGCGTGCGGTTTACCGCGTGCTTTCGCCGGCGGGGATTGGCGCCATCGAGCTGTTTTTCCAACGCGGCGAACTGGCCGGCGATGCCGTCCGCGAGCGACTCGAGCCGGTCGAGGTTCGTGGCGTGGGAGCGCGCCACGCCGTCGTCGAACAGGTGGGTCGCGAGCTCATCGAAGGCCTGGCAAAAGTCGAGGCTCGCTTGCGACAGCTCGGCGACCGGTGACAAGCTCATCGGCGGCAAATCAAGCTGCGTCGGCGGGGCAGGCTCTCCGGCCGCGTGCGGGGCCGTCCGAGCGGTGACGGGGAGCACTTCTTTGAACGCCGTCGAGGCGCGCAGCAGGAGGACCGTGGGCAAGCGATCGATCAGCTCGAGTACGCGCTCGATGCCCGCGCCCGCCTCGTCTTGAGCGTTGTCTTGGAGCCCGAGCATCACGAGATTCGCATCGCTCGACTCTTCGACGACGGCCGATTCGAACCCGTGTCTCAGCGATCGCGCATTGAGAACCCGCACGGTGGCATCGACACGGAACTCTCGCAGCAGTTCGCGGGCTCGGGTACGCAGCGCGTCGTTGTGCGAACTGTCCTCGGAGAAGATCAAGAACCGAACCCGGGCCTTGGCCCAGTGATCCGTGCCCAAGATGAAGCGACCCAGGGACACCGAAAACGGAAAGTTGCCCGCCTCGCTGCGCCACCACACATCGATGCGCTCGCGCTTGGTCGAAGCGCCCGACGCCGTCGCCAGCAGCAACAGATTGTAGTCGCGGTCGCGGGCGGCCTGGAGCAAGCGCGCCAGCTCAGGGGGGTTTTCGCGGTGCTCTTGGAGGTCGAGCAACACGGTGTTGGGGGCCAGGCCAGCGAAACCGTGGTAGCGGCAGATCGCCGCGACGGTCTCGTACGGGGTATCGGTGACGATCCGCTCGTGGAACACCCCCACCGCGGGCTCGGGCGACGTGGTCTCTGCGCGCTGGCTGGTGACAAGTTCGAAGTCCGTGACCATGCCATTGCCGCTGACCAGCGCGCTCGCAAAGCGGTGCAATGGCGCGTTTTCGCTGCGCCGGAAGAGCAAGATGTTGGGACGCCAGTTGCGTTGCGCGCCGGTGGCTCGGCTGAGGTAGCTCAGACCCGAGCGCACGAGATTGGCCCAGATGCCCTCCCATGCGTCGCCGGAATCGAGCTTGAGATGACGACGCTCGAGGACGACGAATACGGCCAGCATCCCCGCGATCGCACCGGCCATCGACGGGAGGTCGAGCTGGATCATGAGCACCGTGCACACCACGGCGCCCGTCAGTGGAATCAGGTTGGGAATTTTCCACGAAGGCCGAAAGTCGGGGCTCGTCAAACTCTCGAGCCAGCACGAGAGGTTCAAAAAACCGTACGTCGTCAAGAACACCATCGAGACCACGCGAGCGATGACGTCGAGCTCGGCGACCAAGATGCCGGCTTCAGCGATCAGAAACGCCGGGATCAGGGCGTTGCGTGGTTCAGCCGTCTTCCCGTACCCACGCGCAAAGAACTTGGGCATGATTCGATCGCGGCCGAGGGCCTGCAAAATGCGAGGGGCGCCGAGGATCGAGCCGATCGCCGAGGACAAGGTCGCGCCCCAAATCCCACCGAGCACGGCGGGGGGCCATGCGGCGATGTTCCGCAAGACCTCACCGTCTTGGACGAGTCGCTCGGGCCCGACGCGATAGGCCAAGAACACGGCGAGGGCGACGTAGACCGCGGCTCCAGTGATGATGGAGGCCATCGTGCCTAGGGGGATGGCTCGTCGCGAGTCGCGAAGGTCGCCCGACATGTTCACCCCGGCGGTAAAGCCCGTAACCGCGGGGAAGAAGATGGCAAACATGGCGTTGAGCTCCGGTCCGTCGGCCGGGGGCTGAAGCAACGGGGCGGTCGGAATGTCTGCGGTCGCCCCCAGCCCGATGGAGATCAGCGACCCGGCGATGAGCGCCATGATGATGTACTGCATCTTGATGGCGATCGCGGTGCTGATCAGCGTGATGATCGTCAGCCCGGTGACGACCGCGGTGCCGTAGATGCGAATGTTGTCAACGCTGATCTCGGTGCCTGGCAACGTGGCTAGCAAGCTTTCGCAAAAGCCGATGACGTAGAGGCTGATCGAAAACGACAGGCCCAAAAACAGTGCGAGACCCAGGGTGCCGCCGATGGGCAAGCCCAAGCTACGCGACACGATGTAGTACGGCCCGCCGGCGCCAACCTTTTTGTCGGTGGCGATCGACGAGATGCTCATCCCCGTCGATAGCGACACCACATGCGCCACCGTGATGATCCCGAGGGTTTGCCACAGCCCCGCCGAGCCGACCACCCACGGCAGCCGCAAGTACATGATCACGCCGAGGATCGTCAGCAGCGAGGGGGTGTAGACCCCTCCGAAGGTGCCGAATTTTCCGTCCTTGGCGGGCATGGGCGCGTGCCGCCCAGAGTGCCACACCGCCGCGGAGGGGACAGCTTTCTCGCCGAACGCAGCTCCGCGTCAGATGACCCTGAGTTCCAAAACGCGCCGTCGTTCCCGGGGGTCTCACCCGTCTGAGCCATATTTGGTGGCACGGTCGGCGGGCGGTGAAACCATCACGGGCCGCTTCGTCACCACAGCATCCGCCCCGCTGGTGCGGGGCGACGGCCGTTTGATCCGGCAGCGCATCATCCGCGAGGGTCCGGCTCGCAACGCGGCAGCATGTTTCGCGTCAGTCGCGGGCCCTCGTACGCGTGGCCGTGGCGGGCTCCGGTTTGGACCCGCGATCGCCTACAAGCCGACGTCGCGGGCAGACTGCCCGCAGATCTGCCCCGACATCCGTCCCGTGCTGTCGCCGCGCAGATCGAAGTCGCAACTGCCGTCCACGCCGCCCGACCACACCACGTGACCCTCGTACGCGAACCCGATGGTGGTTGTACTCGAGCTGGTGTCCGACACCGTCAGGCTAAATCCAAGGTCGCCATCCATCGTCACGTTCCCGATCGTGCACCCGTAGAACTCAACGTCGAATCGAGACCAGGATGCTCCATCCTCCTCGAACTGTGACGAAAACCGGGACTTCAAAGTCCCGCCTTCGGGGCAGTCTTCGCGGCTCGTCTCGGACTGGCTTCATGTCTGGCGCGCGGCCGTCGGCGGCCGCGGCATGACTCGACGGCACCCACCCGGCGCGGGCTCGTGCTCCAGGGGCGTTCGTGGCGGGTCGACGTTGCCGCCGATCAAGCGGGGCTGCAATCCGCCGCGCCCGAGCGTCGAACGGCGCGGCTTGGGCCTCCGCGGTGACACGCGGTCGCGCGCTTGGTGTTCAACCTGAGCGTGCGATACGGCATCGGCTTTCTTCGTCGCGACAAACGGCCGCTGAAGCGGCGATTCGTCGCCCTTTGTGTCCCTGTCCTCACCAGCACCGGGCCGGGCCTCGCGTGTGGCGGGCCGTGTGATGACCTCGCGCCCACCGATACTCCCCGGGAAGCCGATCTCACTTGCCTCGATCGTTGGCTAGACGTGGAACAAAGCTGGCCAGACGGAGAGACGAGGGCGCTCGCCGAAGATCGCCTGGCCGAGCTGTCGCTGCAAGCCGAGTCGCTAAGTGACGCTGCGTTCTACTTGAGAGTGTCCGAAATCACCGCCCTTTCGAAGAATGCTCATAGTGGTTTGAGCCGCGTACCCGTCCGAGAAGAGTTTGCGCTGTTGCCGATTCGCGTCTATTGGTTCGATGAGGGCCTGTTCGTCGTGCGAGCCGCCGCAGCTCAGGGGCACCTGCTGGGGGCGCGGGTCGTCGCGATCGCGGGTCACTCCCCCGAATCGTTGCTCGAGCGCATGCGGGTCTACTCGGTGGAAACCGACGAGGGGTTTCGAGCCTACGAGCCCAACTGGTTGTTTCTCGCGCCGGATCTGTTGCACGCGGCGGGCTTGGACGACACGCCGGAGTCGGTGTCGGTCTCACTAATGCTGCCGTCGGGGGAACTGACCTCCGTCGACCTGGCTGCCCACAGTTCCGCGGAGGGGTACGCGGCTGCGGATCCCTGGCGCTTGTTACATCCCGATCCGCTCGATCACGAGGCCGATGCGTGGGTAACCTGGCTCGGCGAGACTCAAACCGCTTTGCCTTGGTCGCTCGAAGAAGTGAGCCAACCGTTTCGCTACCGCTTTCTCGCGGACGAGAAAGTCGCACACGTGCAGTTTCGATCAAACGCGGCCGAGGAAAGCGGAGAGAAGATCCGCAAGTTTGTGCGCAAGGTGAAGCGTCGACTGCGACGAGACAACCCACGGCACATCATCTGGGATCAACGCTACAACCCCGGGGGCAATTTGAACACCACAGCAAGGGTCGCGCGTAAGCTGCACCGTTGGCTACCCTCGGACGGTCGCGTGTTCTCTTTGACCTCGCACGCGACGTTCAGCGCGGGCATCTACACCGCGTTTTTTCCTGAAGCGGCGGATGCCGCACGGACGACCGTCGTCGGAACGCGTGTGGGTGACTACGATAGGTTCTGGGCCGAGAGTGGCCCGGCGATCGTTCTACCGGAGACCGGGTGGCGGGTGGGGTACGCGTTGGAGCGGCACAACCTTGCCGATGGCTGCGACGACCGCTCCGAATGCCACATTCGGCGGCGTTGGAATATTGCGGTGGGGTCGCTAGATCCCGAGGTACGGGTTCCGCAACGAGCCGAGGACGTTTTGGGCGGGCACGATGCCGTCGTTGAGTGGGTCCTACGAGAGATTGGTCCGGGCGGCCAGGGCAACCGGTAGCCGGTCAACGAACGATCTTTTCTCGGCGAACCCCGGACGTGGCGTCGCATGGGCTTCCTCGTCCCTTCGCGGGGCCTTCGGTGCGGTATCGCCCTGGTCGGGGTCATGCGTGGTCGGAGCTCGACCGGTTGAACCCGTTCACGACTTGTGGCTTGGTGGCCCGAGGGCGTCGTCGGTGTCGATGATTCGATCCCCGCGCAGTGTTGAATGCGTGCCATTGACGCGAGGATTCAGCCGGCTCTACATTGAGTACGGTTTGACTCGGGTTCTTCGAGGACCACCCCACCCGAGCTCGCATGGCCCGTGCACGACGGCTGCGTCGGGCCACAGCGGCCTACTTTGGCCGAACGACCTCGGCCGCACTCCTCATTCGTGAGATGCGCAGTTGGCTGACGCGACCCACCGGTCGTGGCGGCACTCGATCTGCCTTCCGCTGGGGTTTGTGAGCACCAGGCGGGGTCGGGCGCGGTTGTTCATGCATCGCGGCCACCACGGCAATGCTTGGGCACCCTCGTTGCCGAACGCGAGTTTGTCCGGCGGCAGTACGGTTCGCGAGACGTGAACGCACCACGACGGGCGTTGCATTCGCGAGCGCGGCAACGCGGATTGGTCACGAGTCGACGGGACTAGTGAACTGTGTGTGGCCCACGCTACGGGTGACGCCAGGTCGCACGTGAATACACTATGAGCCGTGAACGCGTGGGGTGAATGGCAGCAAGTCAGTCGTTGGTCAAATTCAAGCAGTTATCAACCCAATCAACGTGGCCGTACGCCAGGCCACGGGATCCGTGGTTGAGACCCCGTTGAGTTGTCGTCACCGACGAGCTACTTTCACGGAAACTCGGGGTCACCCGCGCTAGACGATCCACACCATAGAGAGGCCAATGCGCTACACGACACGGATGTCTGTACTGAACGCCCTACTGCTGGGCTCGGCGAGCTGCGCGAGCGGCATTGGCCCCGAACCGGAGGGTTTCCACGAATGGGAGGCGGAGTTCGAGTCCGCTGCGACGGGAGCTGCGGACTCTTGGTCGAGTGGGGGAACCGACCCCGATCCGCCGGATCTCGGAGTGGGAGACGGAGATGGCGATGGGGATGGCGATGGGGATGGAGATGGCGATGGCGAAGACCAGGAGATGGGAGATGGCGATGGCGACGGCGACGGCGATGGGGATGGCGATGGGGATGGAGATGGC
>QKPP01000234.1 GCA_006508105.1 Myxococcales bacterium FL481
ATCGTCATCATCGTCATCATCGTCATCATCGTCATCATCGTCATCATCGTCATCGGTGGCAGCCTCCCCCAAAGAGGAGTCATCATCCAACTCTCGGCCATCGGCGCACCCAGACGCCGCGAAACCGCACACGATTGCTCCGACGAGCAAGACTCCATTCAACTCGCGACGCGCGACGACCATCGAAGATGACGCTACGGTCGGTCGACCGAGAGGTCAAGACACGGCCCTCGACCTTCCGACCGCCGTCCATGCAGGCGATGCGGAGGCTCTATGCGACCAAGCGGATTCAACCCGCGGCCTCGCGACTCATACGTCGGGCATCGGAAAGATGAGCCTCGTCTCGACGTGCCTGGCTCACAACCGCACGACGCCGGCAACGGTGCGCACCGACAGCGTCGAGCGAGCGCGCCGGCAACGGACGCCGGGGGCATCCCCCCTGTCTTTGCCGACAGCGTCGAGCGAGCGCGCCGGCAACGGACGCCGGGGGCATCCCCCCGGTCTTCGCCGCGATCCTCCCGCACGCGTCGCCCGAAGGGAACGAAGGGGCCCAGCCGGCGATGTGGCGCCCGCGGCGGCATGGAGACCGGGTCACAGCGTCGTTTGGGCGACGCCCATCCGGCGAGCACCAGGGCACTCCACGTCGCCCAGGAACATGTCTAGAGTCTTGTTGCAGCGAGCGAGATCTCGGTGGGGATCATCCCCCATGGTCGCAATGGTGATTGCGAGCGTCGAGCCGATCAGAACCCAGTACCTGACGAAGCTCTCCGCGACCAGCGTCGGTGAACACGGGCCCCGACGACGGATCAACCGACGGATGGCGTCGTGGCGACGGCCTGGCCCGATGCGCCACGGTGAAGCCGATGGGCGACGTGGAGCCCGGCCGTGGCCGATTCGGGGGCCGCGACACGCCACCCGCCGTGACGCTTCTTGACTCGATGCTCCGAGTTGTCGGGGTCGAGCCATCCGTCGAAGGCATCGCGCCCCGGCCGAAGATTCGGCGCAACCGCGGCTCATCGACTTGCTCCCCGGATCCGCGGCATCGGTGCCATCACCGGATCCAGTCGAGCCCCGCGTCGGCCCGGCCCGGGGTCGACCGCGGATCATCATCGCGGCTCGTGCGCGACTCTCGGCCAACGCGAGCATCGCCAGCAGCGCGGTCGCGCCGAGGAAAACTGGGCCTGGGCGGTCGGATTCGGCTATGAACGCGGGTCCGCCCGATGAGTACGCCGCCCGATTCTGAGCTCGCGCGGGCCGTCGACGCGCTCGTCAGCGGTCACGTGATCGGCCTGCCGACAGAGACCGTCTACGGCCTCGCCGCGGATGCCACCAATGCCGCCGCGGTGCGCCAGATCTTCGCGCTCAAGGGGCGACCCGCGGAGCATCCGGTCATCGTCCACGTCGCGGACGCCTCCGATCTCGAGCGATTCGCCAACCGCCCGTCTGCGGTGGCCCGGCAACTGGCCCGTCGCTTCTGGCCCGGGCCGTTGACCCTCATCGTGAAGCGGACCGCCATCGTACCCGGCGTCGTGACCGGTGGACGCGAGACGGTGGGGATCCGAGCTCCCAGCCACCCGTGCGCTCAAGCCCTGTTGCGTCGCTTCGCCCGCGGACAAAGTGGCGCCGTCGCGGCCCCCTCGGCCAACCGCTTCGGCGGCGTCAGCCCCACCACGGCCGCACACGTTCGCGAGGAGTTCGGGGACCAGCTCGGCGTCGTGCTGGATGGGGGCGCATGCGAGGTCGGCATCGAGTCGACGATCGTCGACGTATCTACCAACCGTGTCCGCGTCCTGCGACCGGGACACATCGGCTTGGCCCAGCTACAAGACTGCCTCGGCGTGCCCGTCGAGTTCCTCGAACAGCCCACCATCGCGGCCCCGGGCACCCTGGCATCGCACTATGCACCGAACACCCCCGTCACGCTCGGGGATCGGACCGCGCTGAGCGTCTTGTTATCCAGCTCGCCGGCTCGACTTGCCGTTGTCACGCATGATCGGAGCGTGACCCGGCTCGACGCACCCGAGCGAACCGGGTGGTTTCACATGTCCGCCGACCCGTCGAGTTACGCCCGCGAACTGTACGACACCCTGCGCCGGGCCGACCGCGGCGGATATCAGCGGATCTTCGTGCTTGCGCCCCCGAAGGACCCGCGGTGGTTGGCGGTCAACGATCGACTCCAACGCGCCGCCCACCCCCGTGACCCCGGCGAGTAGGGGCTACGGCCCACCCGCAACCGCGATCTCTCACCGCAACGACCCCCCCACCGCGTCGCCACGACGATTCGCGACGACGAACAACAAACGGCGGCGAGCCCGAGCGCCATCACTTACCGGCCGGACTCCGCCGCCGCCGCGCACCCCCACCGCGCGGTGGATCCGCTGCGGATGACAGGCCCACGCCCCGGCCCCGCGTCGCGGCTGGCCGGCACACCCGACCGAACCGGCCGCGGGCCGCCACACGGGGATGTGCAACCCCTCGGTGATCGCTATGCTGCGCGCCCGTGCGCAACATCTCGATCGGCCTGCTGGGCTTGGGTAACGTCGGTAGCGGCACCGTGCGGATCTTGTCGGAGAACCGCGAGAGCCTCGCCAGACGGCTTGAAGGCCGCGTCACGGTGAAGCGAGTGCTGGTGCGAGATCCCAGCAAGGCCCGCGACGTCGAGCTCCCCATGCCGGCGCTCACGACCGATCCGGACGACATCCTTGACGATCCCGACATTCGCGTGGTCGTCGAGCTGATCGGCGGGATCGAACCGGCTCGTGAGTATGTGCTGCGGGCCTTGACGAGCGGCAAGCACGTGGTGACGGCGAACAAAGCCCTCATCGCCGAACACGGCGCGGAGATCTTTGCCGAAGCCGCGCGGCGTCGGTTGTCGGTCCATTTCGAGGGCGCCGTGGCCGGGGGGATCCCCGTGCTGCGGGCGGTGAGAGAGGGTCTGGCGAGCGACCGGATCACCGCCGTCACCGGCATTGTCAACGGCACGTCGAATTTTGTGCTCGATACGATGACCTCCTCCAACGCTTCGTATACGCAAGCCGTGACCGCGGCCCAGCGAGCCGGATTCGCCGAAGCCGATCCCACGCTCGACGTCTCGGGCCGCGACGCCGCCCACAAACTCGCGATTTTGACCCTGCTGAGCTTTGGCGTGCGCATCCGGCCGGATGACATCGCTACGACCGGAATCGACTTGGTGCGAGCCTTCGACATCGCGGCCGCGGACCAACGCGGGTATGTGATCAAAAGCCTCGCACAGGCACGTCTGGGCCCCGACGGGCGCCTGCACGCCTATGTGACGCCGGCGTTGGTCCCCAAGCAGCACATCTTCGCGGGCGTGCACGGGGCGTACAACGCCGTGCTCGTCGAGTCCGCCGGCCTCGGCCACAGCATGTACTACGGGCCGGGAGCCGGGATGATGCCAACCGGCACTGCGGTGGTGTCGGACATCATCGAAGTTTGCCGCGACGTGCTCGGGTTTGTCCGACGCAGCACGCCGCCAGAAGCCTTCCATGGCGTCCAGCCGGCAACCCCAGCTCCGCTGGGGGGCCTCGAGCACCAAAGCTACCTGTGTTTCCATGTCCCGAACGTGCCTGGTATCTTGGGTCGCGTGGCGAGCACGTTGGGGGCCCATGGCGTGAGTATCGACAGCATGGACCAAGACACCCCCGGTGACCGCGAGCTGCTCGAGATGGTCATCGTCACCGAGCGCGTGAGCCGAGCCCGCCTCGACGCGGCGCTGCGCGAGATCGATGCGTTCGATGTCACGGCTGCGCCTACGCATCATATGCCTATCGTCGACCCCATGTGACAAAGCCCGCTTGGGCCACCGCTGCCTCCACCCCCTCCACCTGCAATCGACCCACCATGCTCGACTCCCGTTTCCTCCTGGCCACGTGCGTGGCCACCACCACTGTCGCATTTGTCCTCGGACTCGCCTGCAAGAGCACGACCTCCACCGTGCCAGGTGACGCCACACCGCCTTCGGCCGCAGCGACGGTCGATCACGACGAAGATGGGGACGAGTCCCACGGCGAATCCCACGAGCACGGCGAGGATTCCGATCATCTCGACGCGCGCGCCCTCCTAGCCCTGGTGCCCCCGCCGCGCGACGAAGCCGCCACCAAGGCGTTCATGAAAGGCGTCAGTGAAGCTCTCGGCGAAGACTGCAAATACTGCCACGAAGAGAGCGAGCGGGGGCGGCATCATTCTCGCATCGCCGTGTGGATGGCGGAGAACTTCAGCGACTTCGTCAGTCGCTCCACGGGCGCGCCGGTCACCTGCAACGATTGTCACCAAGGTCACGATCACCTTTTGCCCCGGGACGAAAACGATCGCTCCGAGCTCGCGGGCGTGCTGGTGGCCGACATCGCCGACGACTCCGAGGCGATCAAAGCCCGGATGAAGGGCATCTCTGACGCGCTTGGCGTCGACTGTGACTACTGTCACGACTTGTCGGATTTTTCCAAGCCGACGCGAAATCAGAGAATCGCCAGCTACATGAAGGCCGAATTGGTCGACAAATACACGCTAGCGGACGGCAGCCCCCTGACCTGCCAGGGTTGCCACCAGGGCAAAGCCGAGATCATCGAAGGCTAGCGCCCCCGGATTGGCGGCGCTGGCCGGGGCGGTCGGTCCAATGATTCTCGCCACCATCGAGTTGTCCGGCGCGCAACGGCAAGCCTGGAACAAGCTGTGGTCCACCTACGGGACCCAAGTTCTCGACCAGGCCGGGCTCATGTTGGCCGGAGCCGCGGTCGCCATCGCCCTGGCGGCGACCTGGCGCCGTTGCGCTCGCCGAGCCCCCCCGCCCGCCATGGTGAGCTGGGGGGGCGCCATCGCGGTCGCAGGCGCATTGGCCTGGGGCCTGGTCGATGCGATCGATCGAGCCGCCTGTTTCGATGATGCCTTCATCTCGTTTCGCTACGCGCAAAACCTCGTCGCGGGCCACGGCCTCGTGTTTAACGTCGGGGAGCGCGTCGAGGGCTACACCAACTTCTTGTGGACCGTCATCATTGCGCTCGTCCACGGGCTCACCGGGATATCGCTGCCTCGCGTCGCCGTGGCGGGGGCGCTTGTCTGTTATGTCGGGACCGTCCTGACCACATACGCCATCTCGCAAGCGCTGTGCGCCCGCGGTTCGACGTCCCCGTCGCGGCTGGCTCTCCCAGTGGCAGCGGTCGGCGTGGCCTTGCAGATGACAATGACCGCCCACGCCACGACGGGGCTCGAGACGGCATTGGCCCCACTGCTGGTATTGCTTGGCGCCTGGTGCCTGGTCCGCGAACCGACGCTGTGGAGCTGTGGCGCGGCCGGTGCTTGCCTCATCCTCGCGACCCTGACTCGCATGGACCACGCCATCTTCTACGCTGCGGGTGCCTGGGTCCTGGTCCAAGAGCGGGGCAGCGAGCTATGGACTCGACGTCGGGAGGGCCTGCGCCCCCTGTGGGACGCGGGGCTTCGCTACTGGGCCGCCTACGCCGCCGCCTTCCTCGTCTACGCCGCGTACCTGGGGTGGAAAACCCAGTACTACGGCGACATCTATCCCAATACGTATTACGCCAAGTCGGCGAACTTGCCCTATTGGTCGCAAGGCCTCCTTTACACCGCATCGTTTCTACTCGGCTCGCATCTGCTGTGGTTTCTCCCGATCCTGGTCGCCGCGATCTGGCGCCGTGATCTCAGCCCGCCCGCGCGACGATTCCGCCGCTTCGCCCTCCCTGCGATCGCAGTGTTCGTCACTTACGTCACGCGGGTGGGCGGCGACTTCATGTTCGCGCGGTTTTTCGTCTCGCTTGTTCCGCTCGTGCTGCTGGTGACCGAGCTGACCCTGACCAGCTGGCTGCGAGGGTCCTCTCCGCGGGCGGTGCTGGCAGGGGTGGCCACGGCGGCATTGTTTGGCGCCACCGTGCGCGGCGTCGACCTATTCGAAACCGGTCGGATCGGCTACATCGGTGACGAGAATCGGCACTACAAGCTCACGGCTTGGAACCCGATCGAGATCCACCACGACAGCTGGCGGGTCGCGCAAGAGCTCGCCAAGCTGAGCGCGGCCGGCCTCGACCCGCTCATCGCCACGTCGGGGCCGGGCATGCTCGGTTACTACTCGCAGCTGCGCATGGTCGACGTGCTGGGATTGATCGACCCCGTCGTCGCGCATCAGCCGCTCGCCAAACGCAGCCGCCCCGGCCACGAGAAACGAGCGAGCAAAGCCTACCTACGTGAGCGCAACCCACATTTTTTTCGGCATACCCGTCGCTCGAAAGGACGACCGGTCACCCGGATCCGTTGGAGCCAACGGGCCGGCCGCTCTCGTTGGTACATCTACCACTACGACCGCGAACTGATGCGCCGTGTTCGCGAGATCCTGCCGGAGGTGAGCTTCGTAGACTTCGAAGCTTACCTCGACGACTACCTCGCCGCCGCGCAGGCCGAGCCGCCCGAGGATCTACGCCGCGACGCGGCGTTTTTCCGTCGCTACTACTTCGATCACAACGACGATGCCCAGCGGTCGCTCGCGCTCGAAACCCTGCTTCGACGCCGGCGAGGACACTAGCCTCGGTTCGGGCACGTGCCGTCGACGTTCAGTGCACGTTCGTCGTCGGGGACGAGTCGTTGGCGGCCTCATCGGCCACGGACGGTCCCTCTTCCTCGCGGTTCGCTGCAGACCGCCGCGTTCGCTTGCGTGCGGCCGTCCGTGGCTCGGGAGCCTTGCGCTTGCGGGGCGCCTTGAGCTCGGATCGAGCCGCCAGATCCGTCAGCCGTCGCTGCAGCTCGCCATCATCACCCGCGTAGATCTGCGCGTAGCTGATCGCGAGCCGGGCATGGCCCAAAAACCCGCTCCGCACCGTGTCGAGCTCGTGCTTCGCCAACTCTAGCTGTTCGCGCGCCGCCGATAGCGACTCGGCCGCCAACTGGGTGCGTTCGAGCCAGCCCCGGAGCGACTCGGCGTCCACGTCGGGGAACCGCGCGCCGGCTAGGTCGCCTTCGAAAAGCGCCACCAGTTCGGCGAGCGACTCGGGCACAGACTCGGGATCGGGCATGGGTGTTCGCGTGTTCATGCTGATTTTTTGTTCAGTAAACCATGACGCCTCGTTCGTCAAGTTTCGTCGACTCGGGCGCGGGCATGGCGAGACGCGCCCCCCTGCTTGGGCGGACGAGCTCGAACCCGCCAGACACCCCGCCAC
>QKPP01000136.1 GCA_006508105.1 Myxococcales bacterium FL481
GCCTGCGGCCGCGGGCTTTGACGTGGTTTGCCGCGATTCGCAACCAGCCCTGCCCGGGTCAACGCCAAGCCGAGGCGCGGCGCAGCGCAGCGCCGCCGAGTTCGCCGGCGCGTTCGACCGGGCCTCAGCCTCCACGGCCAACTTCACCGATCGGGGCCACCACCCTGGCCAGCCGTCCGCCAGCACCCGCTCGCGCCGTGGCTCGGCATTCGATGCGGGACGGCTAGTTTGCGAGCGCGCGGCGTCGCGGTACGGACCCAACGACTATGTCTAGCGTCTCCCGTGCCCCTGCCCGCGTCGTGGCCGAGATCGGCTGCAACCACAAAGGCGACCTCAACATCGCGCGGGATATGATCCGAATGGCGGCAGCGTTTTGCAAAGCGGACGCCGTGAAGCTGCAGAAGCGTTGTCCCAAGGAACTGCTCACACCCGAGCAGTACGCCGCCCCGCATCCCAACCCGACCCATGCGTACGGCGAAAGCTACGGCGCACATCGAGAGTTTCTCGAGTTCGACCAAGACCAGCACGCCGAGCTGATGCGAACCTGTACCGACGCCGGGATCGCCTACTCGGTCAGCGTCTGGGACCTGACGTCAGCCCACGAGATGGCACAACTTGAGCCCGAGTGGATCAAGATTCCCAGCGCATGCAACCTCAACTTCGCGCTGCTGGGGTGGCTCTGCGAGAATTTCCGCGGTGGGATCCACGTCAGCTTGGGCATGACAACGCGTGAAGAAGAGGGCTCGATCGTCGAGTTCTTTGAGCAGGCCGGGCGGGCCCAAGACCTCGTGCTGTACGCTTGTACCTCGGGCTACCCGGTGCCGGCAGAGGATACCTGCCTCCTCGAGATCACCCGGTTGATCGAATCGTACGGCCATCGGGTGGCGCAGATCGGCTTTTCCGGCCACCACCTCGGAATCGCCGCCGACGTCGCCGCCTACACGCTCGGCGCCGAGTGGATCGAACGCCACTACACGCTCGACCGCACGTGGCGGGGCACGGACCACGCCGCGTCGCTCGAGCCGGACGGCGTTCGCCGCCTGTGCCGGGATGTGCGGGCGGTCTCCAAAGCGCTGACCCACAAACCCGTCGGCATTCTCGAGATCGAACGCGCGCAGCGAACGAAGCTGAAGTGGGTCGCGCCCGGGTCGAAAGCGGCCTAGCGGATCAGCCCTGGACGTCGGTTTCGTCGAGTTCGTCAGCGTCGACGTCGTTGCGCAAGAACTCTACTTTGTCGGCGACGATCTCCGTACTCGTGCGGGCCACCCCGTCGCTCCCCTCGTAGGAGGTGGTGCGCAAGCGGCCTTCGACAAAAGCCTGGCTACCGCGCCGAAGATGCCGGTGGCAATGCACCGCGTGTTTGCCCCACACCGTCACGCGGTGCATCTCGGTCTCCACCATCGTGCGCTGGGTATGCCGATCGACCGTCTTGCGACTCGTCGCTACCGTAAGGTTGCAGACCGGGACACCACTTCGAGTCTCTCGAAGTTCGGGCTCGCGGGCGACCTTGCCCAACAACGTGGCACGATTGACGGACAACTTATCCCAGCGCGTCGAGGGTGCGAATCGCAACGTCGCAAAACGGGTTGATGGCGAGCGCCTGTTCGGCGCTTTGTCGGGCGGCGGCAGGCTCATCGAGCGCGTGCAAAATCGCGGCCCGATACCCGTGCACGATGTCCAGCTCCTGGACCATCTGTTCCGCGTAGTCCAGCAGCTCAAGGGCGTGGCTGGCGGTCGCCGGATCTTCCGTGCCGACTTGAAACCGAGCGAACGCCAGCATGGCATGGAGCTCCGCCATATCGATCCCGTCGCGGTACGCTTGCTCGAGGCAGGCCACCGCCTTCGCGTAGTCGCCGTTTTGCATCGCGAGCTCGCCCTCGTTGAAGTTCATCGCGCCGCGAATCTCATCGGCTTGCTCGCTGGCCAGAGAGGACTGTTGCGGCGGGACCTCAATTCTCCCGGTGGGTGGCTCGGGGCCGATCTCCACCAGGCCCGCCGATCCGCCCGCCACGGTCGACGGTTCTGCCATGCCGTGGTCGACCGGCTCGAGATGCACGTCGGTAAGATCTCCGAGCTGCGCCCCGGCGGTCAGTGAATCGAGCTCCCCGATCTGATCGAGTTCGTGCACGCCCAACAAGCCGTCGGCGCGCGCCGCATCGGACGTGCTCAACCCCTCCCGAGTGAGGGCCTGGACCAAGGCAGCATCGGCATCGGTCGGTTCGAGCTGCAAGTCCTCGTCGACGGTCAAGGCCTCGGCCAATGCAACCAACGACGGCTCCAGCCCTTCGGCCGACCAGACGTGAGGCCCTCGGACGATCGGACCGGTCTTCGGCTCGCTCCCCGACGCATTGAGGGAAGTTCCGGCCGCCTCCTCGGTCTCGTCCTCGAACTCGTCGACCTCGAGCAACTCAAGATCGTCGACGTCGAGTTCGTCGATTTCATTGGCATCGAACGTCGTCTCCTCGGCCTCGGGCTCGGCGTGACGAAGCTCTACCGGCACCGAGCGACCGGTCATGATCGAGTCTTCGGGATCCGCCGGCGGAGCGCCCAACACCGCGTCATCAAGCACACTTGAAGCCTCGGAGCCGTTCGCCGGACGACGAGGCAGCTGGCCGGGCAGCGGCGTGTCCTCGAACTCGGTCACGGTGAACGAGGGCGGGTGCGACGGAGCAAATTCGGCGTCCGCCACCCCCAATGCTCCGAGCTTGGGCTTGAGCGGCCGTGTCCCCGGCTTCTTCGCCTCGCGCAAGAAACGGATCAACCCGGCCCGATACAAACCGTACAAAAGAGCGCCGGGGGTGGGTACCGGCGGACTGGATGGATGCTCTAGGATATCTCGTGTCGAGCGGCTTCCGTCCAAACAACCGAGGAAGTACTCTTCTTCTGCGAGCAGGTCGAGTGCCCCGTCAACGGGCTCTTTGGTGCGCACGGGATAACGGTCGGACAGTCGCTCCAAAATGGCTGCGAGCTTCGTGGCGTCGACGGTTCGCTGAATCGCGTTGACGATGATGCCCTGCGTCCCCAACTCGATTTGAACGCGGCCTTCGGCCTCGGGCGCCGCGGCCAGCTTAATTTGATAGCGGGCGTCGCCGAGACGGAACATCTCGAACAACTTGTGTCGCAGCTGGTTGGCGAGCGCACATCGGAGATTCGCTTCCGAGAGCACACCGAGTTCGACGAGCAGCTCACCTTGTTTTTTGCCGGTACGGCGAATGGCCTCGAGCGTCTGGTCACACTGCTCTTGGCTAATGATCCCGTCGCTCACCAGCAGTTGTCCCAGGCACTCTGACACCACGTTTGAGCGCACAAAAACCGGTTGGCCCGCGACAAAAACCACGACCTTTTTGACGTCGTCGGCCAGGACAAACAAGCTTCCGTCGACGCGGGCCCGTGCCATCTTGAGGAGCAGCTTGGGGAGCGGAATCCGCTTGAATGATCCCTTCAGCGGAAATCCCAAGTCATTTGGTTCGGCGGGACTCATCGGGGGTGGGGGGTTCGCAGACAAAAGCCGCGGCGCGGCCACGATCGCCTATGCCCCTGCCTAGCGCAAGTCTCGAGGCGGAGCGGGACTGGGTTCGCGGGTACGGATCGAGTTAGCGATGCCTCGAATTTCAAAGCGGGTCGGTCGAGCCGGCCTCGCGCTCGAGCGGGCCACCTCGCGCATCCCAAGCCCGGTCCCAGCCGGGCACCGAGCTACGCCCGCGACACGGGAAGGTGTCGTTTGAGCGGCATTGCCGATGCGCCCGGTGACTGTGGCAGGCATGAGACCCCCGCGAAAAGCGCAGAGGAGATCACTGCAGCTCGCGGCCGTCGATCGTCCGGCCATCGCTCGGGCTCACTAGAGGGTGCGTGAGGCCCGGTGTTTTGGCTACTCTGCACGGCGGGTGAACTCACAAGACCAGGACGGGCCCAAGGACGCGCGCGAAGCCGAGGCCGACACCAGCACCGTTTCGGAGGAACAGATCGCGATCGTCCGGCGACAGACCTGGGCGCGAGGCCAGTTCTCGGAATCGAACGACGATCTGGCCGTTGAAGAACCGCTGGAAATTCGCGTGGCCAATATGCCGTTGGCCGTCGTGATGCGAACGCCGGGCCACGACGAGGAGCTTGTCCGCGGTTTTTTGGTCACCGAGGGTGTGGTCCGAAGTGCCGGCGATGTCCTCAGTGTACGGCCCTGCCTGGACATCGACCGTGAGGACGCCGAAGGCAACGTCGTCAACGTGCGCCTCGCCCCCCACGTCGACCTCGACATCAGTCGCTTCCGGCGGAATCTCTACGCGTCGAGTAGCTGCGGCGTGTGTGGCAAAGAAAGCATCGAACGCGCGATGCGAGTCGCCGCGCCGCTGTCGGTCCCCCCCGCCTTGACCCCGCTGCGGGTGGCCTCGTTGCCCCGCGCGCTGCGGGCCCATCAACGGCTGTTCCAACGCACTGGGGCGGTGCACGCCGCCGGCCTCGTCGATTCTACCGGGGCTTTGGTGATCGTGCGCGAGGACGTCGGCCGCCACAACGCCGTCGACAAGGCCGTCGGATGGTTCATGGTGCAAACGGCAACTCGGGAAGCCGCCGCCCTCGTCGTCTCCGGCCGTGTGTCGTTCGAGATCGTGCAAAAAGCCCTAGCGGCGAGGATCCCGACGATCGTCGCCGTCTCCGCACCGACCTCGCTCGCCGTGGATCTCGCCGCCCGATCCGGAATCACGCTGGTCGGTTTCGTTCGCGATGGCGGTTTCGTGCTCTACAGCGGCGAGCTCGCCACTGGCTCGCCTCCAGCCGGTGGCGCCACGGTGCCGTTCGAGGCAAGCTAGATAGACCATGGCTCCGCGTCCAGTTCGCCCGTCGACCGCCACGACCACCAGCTTCGGTTCAGAGTTGCGCCGCGTCGTGTCGGTGGTCGCCACACTGATCGCGGTGATGTGGGGGGCGGAGATCGTCGATCAGTTCGTGTTCGCCGGTCAGCTTGACCGCTTGATGGGGGTGGTTCCGCGATCCGGCTACGGTGCGGTCGGCATTCCGTTGCATGCCTTTGCCCACGGTGGTTTCGGCCATCTGATCTCGAATTCGGTGGCGCTCGCGGTGCTGGGCACGATCGTGGGGGGCTACGGCGTCCGCGAGTTCGCTCGCGTCACGGTCATGTCGGTGCTGATCGGCGGGCTCGGGGTCTGGCTCATCGGACCGCCCGGGACGGTGATGGTTGGCGCCAGCGGCCTGGTGTTTGGCTACCTCGGCTACGTGCTCTCGCGCGGTCTGTTCGAGCGACGTGTCGGGTCGATCCTACTGTCGCTGGTGGTCGCGTTGACTTACGGGGCCACGCTACTCCAGATGGTGCCCGGCTTGGTGCCTGACCATGTGTCCTGGCAAGGACACCTGTGCGGGCTCCTGGGCGGCGTCTTGGCCGCGCGCCGATTTCGGCGGCGTCGCTAGCACCCGATCGACGAGGGCCCCGCTGCACCGCGGCTGCGCGCGGCCGCGGTGCGATTCACGCTCCAGCGCCATCAGCGAGGCGCTCGAGCGCCGGAAGGTCCAGCAAGCGGAGCTGGTGTCGGGTGACGGCGATCAGATTGGCTTTCTGCAACCGCGACTGCGTGCGCGTCAGCTCTTCCCGCGTCGTACCCAGCATGCCGGCGACGGTGTTGACGTTGAGTTCGCGCGGGATGATGACGGAGCCGTCCGCCGCCGCAGGAATCCGTTGCGCGAGGTGGTGCAGAAACGCCGCGACGCGCTGCTCGACCGAACGAAGCGAGAGATCGTAGACCAAATCCAAGACTCGGTTGCAGCGGTGGGCGATAGTCTCCGCCACGGCCGCGCTGAGACTCGCGTCTTGGCGACACGCGAGCTTGACCGCGTGGGCCGGAAACTGCCACGCAGACGCTGCCTCGCGAGCGACGACCGAGACCCTCGAATGCCCTCGAGTCCCGCCGTAGCCATCGCAGACCAGCTTGCCGGCGTCCACCAACCCCACGATCTGCTCGCGGCCGGTGGTCGACAGCATGCTCACCTTGTACTCGCCGCTGGCGACCACGAAAAGGCCCGGATCGGGGTCGCCCCGGCGAAACAGCGCCTGGTCTCGCCCGGTGTGGACCCGATGCGCGAGGGCGGCAAAGCGACGCAGAGTCTCGGCCGGGACATCCTCCCAGTCACGTAGCGCAGACAGACTCTCGACGAGCTCTAGCACGCGTCAAGTCTACTGAACCCCGCCGGCGAGCTAAACGCCTAGGCTGGGCCGCAACTGCTCTGATCCGAGCGTTCGTTGCGGCGGCGACGGGCACGATCGGAGTCGCGTCGCGCGAAGCGGCCTACTCCACCAGTTCGTCGCAGGCGTCGTCGACCACCGGGATCGCCTCGCGAAAGAACTCGGCGTAGTTGTCTTCGCACACCGGCCCCATGAATCCGTTGTCGTCGAACAGGCCCACCAACTCCTCGATGCGCACGGTGTGTTCGTAGCTGCAGTCGACGGTACCCGCCAACGCGAGAAACGCCACTGCATTCGGGTCCCCGCCCTTGGCCTCCACCATCATGTCGTACCAAATCTGCGGGGTTCCCCCGGATCCCGGGTTCCCGCCGGGCTCGACATCGTCGTCTTCGTCGGTGATCAACACCACCACGAGCAGCGCGTCGTCGCGCAGAAACCCATCGTTGCAGGGGCTCGGCTGGGTCGCAAGCGCGCCTTCGATGGCCAGAAACGGGGCTTCGTTGGTCGATCCCTCGTCGTCCACATACGCTGCGCAGGCGAACTCCTCCGCGAGATTCGGGTCCTGTTCGGTGAGATAGCGACCGCCGTCGACCCACGGTCCGCAGTCTTCGACTTGGCCGGTCGCCCAGCGGTAGTTGGTACGCACCAATGAACCGTATTCGGCACACTCGGGGTCGACTCCGTTCTGATCGTTGGGCCAGTCCCAGATGTGCTCGTCGGTGGTGACCACCCCGATGTGGTAGTCGGTCGCGGCGAGCGTCTCTTGGATGCCTTCCATGAACTCCGGAAAGGCAGCGATGAGGCGCTGTTGGTCGTCCTCCATGCTCTCCGAATTGTCGATGACAAACAAGAAGTCGACTTTGTCGCATTCGTCTAACGGTTCACCCGCGGTGTGGGGCTCGCCGATGTCGAATTTCGGTGCATCGTCGTCATCGTCGTCATCGTCGTCGTCATCATCATCATCATCATCATCATCATCATCATCATCAT
>QKPP01000178.1 GCA_006508105.1 Myxococcales bacterium FL481
TGAGTCGCGGGGCCTTGAGTCGCGGGGCCTTGAGTCGCGGGGCCTTGAGTCGCGGGGCCTTGAGTCGCGGGGCCTTGAGTCGCGGGGCCTTGAGTCGCGGGGCCTTGAGTCGCGGGGCCTTGAGTCGCGGTGCCTTGACTCGCGGGGCCCCGACTCGCGGGGCCCCGACTTGCGCGGCCGCCCGCCGTACCCGTGCGGTTGCCCGCGCCGTCGGTGCGGATCGCACCAAGCCGCGGTCGCCGATGGCAGGAGAACCCGTTCATGCTGAACCGAGCACAAATCGTTCATGAGAACTTCACGCGTCGGGTTCGGGCCGGTGACCTGCCCCCGAGCGTCAGCGGGCTCACGTTGGCCGACACTCGTCTGAGCGCGGTCGAACTTGTCGACCTCTTCGAATCCCAAGTGATCAGTCGTCACCTCGATCTTGCGTCGCGCAAGCTCGCGGCCAATCGGGAGAGCTACTACACCATCGGCAGTTCGGGGCACGAGGGCAACGCCGTGTTCGGCAAAGTCTCGCGGGTCTCCGACATGGCTTTCTTGCACTATCGGTCCTGCGCGTTCGTGGTCCAGCGCAGCAAGCAGGTGCCGGGCCAAACGCCGATCTACGACACGATGCTCTCGTTTGTGGCGTCGAGCCACGACCCGATCTCCGCCGGACGGCACAAGGTTTTGGGCAGCCTCCCGCTCAATATTCCGCCGCAGACGAGCACGATCGCCTCGCATCTGCCCAAGGCGATGGGGGCGGCGTACGCCATCGGATTGGCCGAACGCCTTGGAGCGGACGCCGCGGTCCCCAAAGATGGGCTCATCGTGTGCAATTTCGGCGACGCGTCCGCGAACCACTCGACGGCGCAAGGAGCGATCAACACCGCGGGCTGGGCCGCGTATCAGCATTCGCCGATGCCCATCGTGTTCATTTGCGAGGACAATGGGATCGGCATCTCCACCGGGACGCCCTCGGGGTGGATCCGGGCCAGTTTCGAGGGGCGGGCCGGGCTCCGGTACTTCTACGGCAGCGGGCTGGACCTGCTCGACGCCCATCGTGTGGCGAGCGAGGCGATGGAGTACACCCGACGCACGCGACGACCGGCGTTTGTGCACTGCCAAACCGTGCGCCTGATGGGACACGCGGGATCGGATACCGAAGTGGCGTACCGCGACGTGGCCCAGATCGAGGCCACCGAGGGGCAAGACCCCTTGCTGCATTCAGCCCGGATCCTGATCGAAAACGAGGTGCTCGACGCCGAGCAGGTTTGTGACCTGTACCACGGCGTGGAACAGCGGGTGGCCCGGGTGGCGCAACAGGCCGTGCGACAACCCAAGCTGCCCGACGCCGCGGCGGTGATGGCTTCGATCGTCCCCAAGCGCGGGGCGTATCCCTACCCCCCGGCTCCCCCGGCGCACCGGGAGAAACTGTTTGCCTCAGACCGACGGGTGTTGGCTCAGCCGCAGCATATGGCGCGCCATATCAGTTTGGCGTTGTCGGACATTATGTTGCAGTACCCCAACACCGTTGTTTGCGGTGAGGACGTGGGCAAAAAGGGCGGGGTGTACGGCGCAACGTCGGGGTTGTTCGCCAAGTTCGGGCCTGCGCGGGTCGTCAACACGTTGCTGGACGAGCAAAGCATCCTGGGCTTGGCCATCGGCCTCGCGCACAACGGGTTGCTACCGATTCCCGAGATTCAGTTTCTCGCTTACGTGCACAACGCCGAGGACCAGATCCGCGGCGAGGCGGCGACGTTGTCGTTCTTCTCCAACGGGCAGTACACCAACCCGATGGTGGTGCGGATCGCGGGACTCGCTTATCAAAAGGGGTTCGGCGGGCATTTCCACAACGACAACTCATTCAACGTGTTCCGCGACCTCCCCGGTGTGGTGGTGGCCTGCCCCAGCCAAGGACGCGACGCCGCGAAGATGCTACGGACCTGCACGGCGATGGCCCACGAGGAGGGCCGAGTGGTGATCTTCCTCGAGCCGATCGCGCTGTACATGACCCGAGACCTGTATGAGCCCGGCGACAAGCAGTGGGAGAGTGTGTACGAGCCCCCAGGGGAGGGAACCGAGATCCGTTTCGGTGAGATTGGAGTCGAAGGAGATGGCGAAGACCTGTGTATCTTGAGCTACGCCAACGGGTACTACCTCAGTTTGCAGGCGGCGAAGCGCCTCGAACAGGCGGGGGTCCGGTGTCGCGTGGTCGACCTGCGGTGGCTCGTACCCCTCAACGCTGAGGCCATTGTCGACGCAGTCGAGCCGTGTGCTCACGTGTTGGTCGTCGACGAGTGCCGGCGCACGGGGTCGGTAAGCGAGGAGCTCATCACGCTCCTCGTCGAGCGGGGAGTTCACGCGCCGCTGGCACGGGTGTGCGCCGAAGACTCCTTTATCCCGCTCGCGGCCGCGGCCAACTTGGTGCTGCCATCGGTTTCCAGCATCGTCGACGCGGCCCTGGCATTGACAGGGCGCAAGACTTCACGCGCGTAGGACGGGCCATGAATCAGTCAGCCAAACAAACTGCCATCGTCGTTTGCCCTGGGCGTGGAACCTATGCGTCGAAAGAGCTCGGGTACTTTCGCCGGTACCATGCTGCACAGGCCGAGTTTTTGGCCCGTCTCGATGCCTATCGCCAGCAACGAAGCCTGCCAAGCATCTCGGAGCTCGACGGGGCGGCCGCGTTTTCGAGTCGTTTGCACACGACGAGTGAGAACGCATCGCCGCTTATCTATGCCTGTGCGGTGGCGGATTTTCTCGCGATCGATCGCTCGCGCTACGACATCGTGGGTATCACCGGGAACTCGATGGGTTGGTACCTGGCGCTCGCCTGTGGCGAGGCCGTCGATCACGACGCGGGGATGCACCTGGTCAGCACCATGGGCTCGTTGATGCAACGCGAGGGCGAGGGGGGCCAGGTACTGTTTCCGCTGGTCGACGAGAACTGGGTCTACTCGGCGGCACTCAAGGCCGCGCTCGATCGGGCGGTCGAGCAAGTCGAGTCGGAAGCAGAGATCGAGGTCTACGCTTCGATTCACCTCGGGGGAATCGCGGTTTTGGCCGCGACCCAAGCCGGCATCAGCGCGCTGATGAACGCACTGCCGCCGGTGCAAGACCGCTACCCGATGGTGCTCGTCAACCATGCGGCCTTTCACACCCCGTTGATGAACGACGTCTCGGACCACGCCAAGCAGCTACTGTCGGGACTGCAGTTGTCCGCACCGGCCGTTCCCCTCATCGACGGGCGGGGCAAGATCTGGGCGCCGTACGCCACCGATCCTCACGATCTCTACGCCTACACCCTTGAGGAGCAGGTGTTCGACACCTACGACTACTCTGCCGCCATCGCGTGCTCGGTCAAAGAGTTCGCCCCCGATCGCGTCATCGTACTCGGACCCGGCGCGACGCTCGGGGGACCGACGGCGCAAGAGCTCATCAAACACCGTTGGTGTGGTTGGCGGAACAAGGCCGACTTCGTGTCCACCCAGGCGAATGACCCGTTCATCTTGGCGATGGGCATCGAAGATCAGCGCGCGCGGGTCGTGGCATCGGCCGGCTGAACGGACATCGGTCGCGGTCGAACGCTGATCGTTGTCGGGTGATTCTGGCCCGCGCCCTTCGTCCCCGGTCTGGTTCGCCGGCGACCGGGACCGATTGCGCGGGTCAAATGGATGGATGGATGGAGGGATGGAGGGGCCGCGGTTACTGCACCGAGCGGGACGAGGTGAGGCGAAACGCGATTGGGATGACAAACGCCGCGGTGGTCCGTCCGACCCCGGGTGGCAGGGGGGGAAACGGACTCGATCGTCGGACGGCGGCCACCGCTTCGCGATCGAGTACGTCGTGCCCGCTGCTTTGCACGAGGGTCGGTTTGCCTTGCAGCGTGCCGTTGCGGTCGATCACCACGCGCACCTTCGCTTGACCGGTCAGACCCAAGCGCCGGGCCGCGAACGGATACCGGCGTTCCGCTGAGACAGCATGGTGTATTCCCCGGCCGTAGGCCGTGAGTTGTCGCCGGCCGCCTCCGCCCGCCGAGGATCCGGGGTGGGGTTGAGGTCCGGACGCCGGACCCTTCGCGGCCGGGGCGGCCGGGGCGGCAGAGGCGACGGGGGGTCCTCCCGGTGACGCGGAAAGGGGCGTGGTGGCCGGAGACCCGGCCGCCGGCGTGACCGCCGGGGTGGGGGCCGCCGCGGGGGCGGCCGGCTTCGCCGGTGCGGCGGCGGCAGGCGGGGGCGTCGTCGGGGTGCGGCGAGGTGACGGGCGGGGGCGAGGCGGGGGCGACGGTTCGGCGGCCTTGGGCGGCGGGGGCGGTTCGGCTGGTTTCGGCGGCGGAGGTGGTTCGACGATCTTTGGTGGCGGAGGCTCGGGTGGAGGTCGCTTCAGCTGGCTCGCCACCTCGAACCTGTGGTTCGTAAACTCGATCAACCGTGGACGCTCGGGCCGGTCTTCGACCGGCCACGCCAGGACGCCCGCGTGCAGCGCGGCCGCGAGGGTCCAAGACAGCGTCTGGGCGACAGGGCGTGTCATCGGAGCGCTACTGAAACGTGTACTTCAGCCCGGCCATCCAAGACAGCGGCCGCCCCGGTCGGGCACCGAATGGTCGTCGAGACACCATGTATTGCGCGTTCGTGGCGTTTTCCACGTTCACGTACAAGCGCAGCGGTTCGGTCACGCGTACTTCACCGGAGACATCGAGGACGAAGTACCCCGGCACGAGCTCCGCATCGTCGATGTCGCCTTGCCCGGCCACGTCTCGCATAGCGCCGATGTACACCCCCGAGGCGTGCAGCGCCCAACGACGCCCGCCACCGCCGACGATGAGCGCAGCTTGGTGGACGGGTACGTAGGGGAGCGCGTCGCCGGCCTCCACCGAGCCGAACTGGGGGAACGACGACTCAAACGCGTCTTGGAACGATGACACCGTGAGCGTGTAGGTCCCCATCACCGAGGTCCAGTAGCGGTCGCTCCACTGCGCGGTGTGGCCCGCCAGGGCTTCGGCCCCGTACACATGCACACGACCCGCGTTGAACTGGCGGTTGAGTTGGTCTTCGGTACATGCCGCGGAGAAGGTGCATTCGCCAGTCAGGTTGCGGTAGTCGTTGAAGTAGCCCGTCGCCTCCAAGGTGGTTTGTTGGGTGGATACCCGGACGCCGCCTTCGTAGTTGATGCTCTTTTCCGGCTTCACGTCTGCGGCCTGGCCCGGGGCCACGGGGCTGAATCCGCTGTGGACCCCAGCGAATACCCCGAGCCACGGCAGCGCTTGCACGTGCGCTCCGCCGCCGGGAATGACGACGACGTCGCGGCGAGAGATGTCCACACTGTCCTGCGCTAGCTCGTCTCGAAACCGCGTGCCGATGATCTCGGTGCGGATCCCTGGCGAGAGCGAGACCGGGCCGATCGTGATTTGGTCGTGAAGGTGGACCGCTCCGGCGAGCGCTTCGCCTCGATTGCGCGTGGTCTGCTCCGTGGCCGAGCCCTCGGGTAGCAGCAGGCCACGGGTCATCAAAAATCCGTCCTCGGTGTGATCGCGTTCGATCGCGTCGTGGTGCAGGCGGGCCCCAAACTCGATCTCTTGCGCGACGGGTCCCCACTTCGGCCGCCAATGCGACACGGCGAACAAACCCTCTGACACGTAGCGACGCTGATTGGTGCCGATCATCAGCGTCTGTGCATCGGCCACGGAGTCCTCCGCACCGGTCAAGATGGCGTAGTACACCGCGGCTTGTCCGGCATCGGGGGTCGAGAGTAGTTGGGACAACGCCGGTCCGCCCCGAAAGCGGTTGAGTTTTTCCCAGGATCGATCGAAGTCGTGACGGTACGCCGTCACCTGCAGATCCACTTGGTCGCCGAACCCGTAGTAGTAGCTCAGCTCGCCTTGGGTGCGCCACCACTGCATCTGGTCGCGTGAGCTCGACGCGTAGCGACGATAGGGGTTGTCATCGAAATCGTCCTCGGTCAGGCCGAGGTAGGTCTCATTGGAGAGCTCGTCGGCATAGCCGAGCTTGGCGGAGATCTGGTGGAAGTGGCGTGCGCCCGGATCGTTGTGATAGCGCAGCTTCACCATCGCTTCGTTCTTCGCGAACCCAGTATCGCCGCCGCCGTCGAGCTCTTTGAAGCCCGTGCTTTGTAGGTGCGCGCCTTCAACGAGCGCGCCAAATCGCTTGCCGCTCGTTCCCCAGTAGCCGTGCGCCTTGCCGTAGTCGAACCGCCCGAGCCCGAGATCGAGAAACCCGGTCGACGCCGTGGGAATCTCGCGGGTGTGAAAGTCGATGGCTCCGCCGATGGTGTTCGGTCCGTGTCGCACCGCCGCGGGACCTTTGAATACGTCCACCGCGGTGATGCGGGTCATCAGCGGGAAGTAGTACGCGGCGGGAGCGGAGTACGGGGCCGGTCCTAGCAAGATCCCGTCCTCCATCAGCGTGACTTTGGCACTGCGATCCGAGCTGGCGCCGCGCAGGCCGATGTTGGGGCGCAGTCCGAATCCGTCTTCGCCTCGGAGGTAGACGCCCGGCACCCGCCGGAGGACCCGGTGTACGTCGTCGTACTCGAACCGCTCGAGCTCGCGCTCGCTGATCGTCTGGGCCGACCCGGCCACCCGCGGCATCAGCTCGGGTCGCCCGATCACCCACACGGCATCCACCGCGATGGCATCGTCGGTCTCCGACGCGGCGCGGCTGGACGGTTCAGCGGGGTCGGCTGACGGGCGTGATTCCCCGTCGGTCGCGGGCTCTTCCGGTTCGATCTCGATCTCGATCGGTTCTTCGGCGAGCGCGCTCGGATCGGCGACCGTGGGATCGGTGACCGTCGGAGCCACCGGGGCTGAGCGTTGCGTCTCGCCGGCACTCGGGAGCGTCTGGCGAGGGGCCGTCGCGTCGGGTGCCCGGGTGTCGGGCGGAGCCACGGTACCCGGGTCCGGCATCGCCGGGGGCGGGGGGACGGCCGTGGTTCCCGGGGGGCTGGGGGCAGTGTCAGCGCCGCTGGGAACGTTGGCGCCACCAGGAGTCACGCCCGCGGGTGGTGGAGAAATCGCGGGAGGGTTGGCGCGCGCGGGAGGGTTGGCGTGCGCGGGAGGGTTGGCGTGCGCGGGAGGGTTGGCGCGAGGTGGAGGGGTCGCGCCGGGCTGCGGGTTGGGGCGAGGCTGCGGGTTGGGGCGAGGCTGCGGGTTGGGGCGAG
>QKPP01000043.1 GCA_006508105.1 Myxococcales bacterium FL481
TAGATAGATAGATAGCTAGATAGATAGATAGATAGATAGATAGCTAGCTAGCTAGCTAGCTAGCTAGAGCGGGGCGAAGCGCTGGCTGGCGCAGACCCGCGTTTCGATTGGTCACACCGGTGTCAGGATGTCGTCGCGGACCATGGACGTCGCTTGGGTAGCGTGAAGTCATGCCGCGTCCACGTTCATTCACATGTCGCCTCGTCTCCTCGATCGCGCTGGGGCTCGGAGGCGCTCTGGTCTCGGTGCCAGCGCTGGCTCAAGAGTGTCTCGACCCCAGTCGTGACATTCTTGTCGAGGCGCCCCGCGCCTGCCGGAGCCTGGCGGGAGATCCTGACCGCTGCAATCGGGCCTGGGCCGTCAATATCGAGGGCGACGCCGTGTCGTGTTTCGTGTCCGGCTCGAGCTGTCGTGGGTGCGGCCCTAGCCGCGTCGGGATCGAGTGCGAGAACGCCTGTGCGGCGGCCCCCGCTCCCGCTCCCGCGCTCGGTCCCGGAGCGGTGGCGGCACTGCTGATCTTGTGCCTGGCCGGCGGGGCAGTGGTCGGCACGCGGCGGGGTCCTTCGGCCCTCGCCTAGTTGTAGTTGTCGCCGCGCTTTCCACTCGGTCGACGGTGAAAGAAGTACCCAAACCTCACCGGCGCAGCCCAAGGGTTCACGGTCGACAACGTCGTCTCGCAGCCTCGAGTTGAGGCGCTCTACTTTAGGCAATGGCAGCGGGCTGGCACTTTGTGCGCCCACCGCCTGCGTCGGAGCGCTTCGCAGTGATTCCGCCCCAGTCCGGGAGCACTCTTATCGGCTGCGCCCCAAGTCACGGTGGCGATGGTGGTGCGGGCTGGGTCGGCCCGCGCGACGCAAGCTGAGCGCGACCTTGTATGGCGACCATGGGTATGGGCGCCGCCTTTCGGTGGAACAATGGAGCGAAGCAACCTTCGAGGATGCTCAGGCCTGGTTGTCGAACACAATCCATCCGGGCAATGCGGTCCTGGTCGTCGCGGGGACCATCGATGTGGAAGAGGCGGAGCGGATGGTGCGTCGGCATCTGGGCGCGTGGACCGGGAGCAAAGCCACCGTCGACCGTGAGCGAGGCTCGGCCCCGATCCCCAAGTTGGAGAAGCCGGTGGTGCACAAGGTCGTCCTGCCAGGCGCCAGCCAAGCGCGGCTTGACCTCGCTTGTCGTTTGCCGACCGTGCGGCGGAGCGAGCCGGCGAATGACCTCTTGCCCGCGGCGCTGAGCCTAGGTTGTCCAACAACTCCCAGAGCGCGAGGCCTCAGTCGACGGCGAGCGTGCCTCCTGTTCTGCGGCAGCCGAGCGTGACGTGGATGAGGGCAATGCTATTGACAAACCTTTTTGCACCAGCCGCTCGCGCGGATCCGAGCGCCGGTGGCGACCGGGCGACGGAGTCAGGCGAGCTTTGAAACTTCCTCGCCGGCGATCGTCCTATTCGCGGCCAGGCGTCGCTGCGGCACCGGTCCGGACCGGTGCTGCCTAGGGCAAAGTTCTTTGAGCGATTCCACGCATAAAGCGACATAGTGCGCATGGGGGGACGTTTTCGGTGATTTACAGCCCATCTTATGAGCCATCCGCATCTGCAGGTCGTATCGGCGGACACTGCTCCGCCGGTGCGGGGCGTGCCTACCTCCCCGAGCTCGCTCCAGTTCGACAATGTGTTGGACGATGCGCCAATCGGGTACTTTGAGGTCGATGCTCGTGGCGTCGTACTGCACGCGAATCGTGCCGGTTGCGAAGGGCTTGGCCTCGATGCCCGGCGCATTCACAAACCCGTGTTCGCCGCGTATCTCCACGCGAAGTCGATGTACCCGTTCTACTGGCTGGTGAAGAAGCTGTTGGAGACCTCTCGCCCGGCAAGTTGCGACCTGCAAGTCCGACGCCCTGATGGGAAGACGTACTGGGTGCGTTTCGATGGCGCCGTCCGCAGTCCGCTTCCTGACGGACAGCGAACCTGTCTGCTTTCTATGATCGACATATCCGAACAACGCGAGGCGGAGTCACGACTGCGGGCCTCGGAACAGCGTCTCCGTTGCCTGATCGAGTCGATTCCGGACAGCATTTTTGTCATTCGCAACGGCGCCATTGTGTTTACCAACGCCGCGGCAGAGAGGCTCGTCAGCGGGGAGAATCGCAGTCAGCTCATCGGTCGACCGATCGAGGACCTCATCATGCCCGAGGATCACGACCTTCTCGTGGCCTTGAGCGGGCTCGAGTTTCGTCCCGTGCCGACCATGAGGCCGCTCGAGATGCGGTTTCGGGCGGGCGACGGTCAGCCGCTCACCGCCGACACCACCTGGTTGGCGCTCCAGTTCGAAGGAGAGCACTCGCTATTGTGTGTGGCGCGTGATCAGACCGATCGCAAGCAGATGCAAGCACGGTTGGCGCAGGCCGATCGCCTCACGACGGCCGGAGTGCTCGCTGCCGGGGTCGCGCATGAGATCAACAACCCGTTGACCTACATCTTCTTCAACCTCGAGTCCCTGCGCGCCGACCTTGTTGCGCTCCAGCGCGGCGAAACTGTCGACGTGGAAGCGGCGAACCTGGCCGCAGACCGAGCGATGGGAGGGGCGCATCGAGTCCGCGACATCGTCAAAGACCTGCGCTCGTGCACGACCGACTCAGACGCCCGTGAGATGGTGTCGATCAACGATGTGATCGACAAGACCCTGGAGATAGCCCAGCCCCAGCTGCGCTACAAGGCCTCGGTTGAGCGGGCGTTCGGGCAGGTTCCCGCGTTGCCCGCCAACTTCGGGCGCCTCTCGCAGGCGTTTCTAAACCTGTTCGTCAACGCCGCGCAGGCAATTCCAGAGGGGGGGCCGAGCAAACAGTCGCTACGGGTTGCGACCGAAGCAACCCCGACCGAGATCCGGATACTGGTGCAAGATACCGGGGCGGGGATCCCCGAGCACGCCCGTGCCCGCCTATTCGAGCCGTTCTTCACCACCAAAGACGTCGGCTCCGGCTCCGGTCTGGGGCTGTACATCTGCCACAAGTACCTCAGCCAATATGGAGGTTCGATTGAGCTGGTCGATCTGCCCCCGTACGCCACTTCCTTTCTGATCCGCTTCCCCCACCAGCAACAAGGTCAGAGTCCGTTGGATCAGAAGCCCAGTCCCAAGCTTGTCCCCGAGGTTAAGGCGAGAGGTGAGACTTCGTTGCGCCTGCTGTTGGTCGACGACGACGGTGTCATTCGGACTGAGCTGCAACATGCGCTCGCACCTCGGTTCCACTCGATCGTGACCGCGGGATCGGGGAGCGAAGCCATCTCGTTGCTCCGCGAGACACCCGGTTTTGATCTGGTTTTGTGCGACGTCTTGATGCCCGACGGATCCGGACCGGACGTGTACCGCTGGCTCGCCCGCCACCAGCCAGACATGCTCAGTCACATAGGGTTCATCACCGGGGGGGCGTATACCGACGACGCGAGGGCTTTTTTCGCTACGCACACCGTCCACTGTCTCGACAAGCCGTTCTCGCGTGAGGACTTGGCCGCGTTCCTCGAGCTGCTCTTGCCACGGGATGAGGCGACCATGCACGCGGCGACTGGGTAAGCGGATCGTGGCCCGACGGGCAGCGGAGCTGTCGAAGCCGCTGACGGCGCGCTTGTGACCTACGACCACCCCACCACCCCGGTGCCACGTCATGTCACGTCAGCCGAAGCGGCCGACATCCTCAACCGCGTCATGTCACGTCAGCCGCGGAAGCCGACATCATGCACCGCACCGTCGTCCTCGGCCGCCATGCCCTGCGTCAGCTTGGAGCCGTCGCCCCGAACGCGCAGACCACTTTGACGGCCTGCGCGTCACGTAGCAAAAAGCAGCTGGCGTTCGCTGAGGCGCCGGCCCGCCCATCAGGTCCGCGGAGGGTGACCCGAAGCGCCAGCGCGTCGGCGTGCGACAACGGTCGGGCAGCCAGCTGTTCAAGTTCGTGGGCCTCCGTGCCCATGACGACGTCACGCACAGGTCGGCCCACGAGATCATTCCTTGACCATAGAGATTGTTCTGCGAGGGCACCATTGACATCGACAATCGTCGCGTTGGCATCGAGAAACACGTACGGCAACGGTGAGCGCAGCACCGCGTTGCGGTAGATTGCCAGCTGAGACGATGATTCGACGATATCAGTGATATCGTGAGTCGTGAGTACCACCCCGTCCACCTGACGTTCGTTGGTGCGAATCGGTTGCAGCCGCACGATAAACCACCGGCCGTCGTGGGTATCCACCCGCCGGTCGACGGCGACACAGCTGCCGCGGACCGTGTGAAACTCGCCCACGGGGTCGAAATCGCGAAAGCGATGACTAAAGTGGCTCAGCGGTCGGTCTCTATCATGCTCCGTGATGCTCACGAGGTCGCAGATCGCTCGGTTGAAGCGCCGAATGCGACCGTCCGCGTCCAAGAACAGGACCCCCGTGTCTCGGTGCTGTAGCAGCGTTTCGAGATCATCGGTGAGCTCGCCGAGCTCCTCGAGTTTGGCTTGGAGCTCGGAGTTGACCGTGTGAAGCTCCTCGTTGAGTGACTGCAGTTCTTCATTGGTGCTTTGGAGCTCCTCGTTCGACGACAACAATTCTTCGTTCGTCGCCTGCAGCTCGGCGTTGGCGGCCTGCAGTTCCTCATTCGTCACCTGCAGGCTGTCACGCGTGCGCTTGAGCTCCAGCTCCAGCTGGCGCACCCGATCGCGCACCGCATCGGACAAGTCGGCAGAAACTACCGCGGTATCCTCGGTCGGGAGCGATTCTACATGATCGAAGAAGACCGCGGCCCCGACTGGGGTATGGGAGGTGTCATCGAGTCGCGACACTCGGAGGTCACCGCGAAATCGAGCCTCTACCCCTTCCAGGGTAACGTCTGCAATGCGGTACTCGGTGGCGTCATCTCGAATGGACTCGAGTCCCGCCGCGAGTGCCAGACTCACGGCCTCGGGGACGAGCTTTCTTGCATCCCAATCGGTACGCCCCACATTCATGCGCAGGTATCGGTGGGTGTTGCCGAAGTTGTAGAGCAGTTCACCGCTGGGCGAGAGCACCAGGCAGGGTGGATCAAGGCGTTGCACGAGCGCTTCAAGGACGTCCTGGGACATCCCGGTAGACGTCGATAGGGTCCGAGGACGCTCCTGGTTGCGGTCAGACGACGATGGCGACGGTTTTGTCTTCGGGGTTCGCAATTCACCAGGAGCACGAACGAAGCCCGGCTTGGCGCGGTACAGCCGGGCCAGACGGTCGATCGCGACGAAGCCGCTGGTCTCGTCTGCGGGAGTTTCACTGGCCCCCAACAAAAGCACGCCGCCGTCGTGGAGTCCGAAACGCAACAGCTGAAGCGCACGATTTTGCGCGCTCGGCCGCAAGTAGATCAACATGTTGCGACAAGTCACGAGATCGAGACGCGTAAACGGTGGATCGGCCAAGATATCGTGTCGTGCGAAAACGACTAGGTCTCGCAGCGCGGGCTTGGCCTCAAATCCGTGCGAATGCGCGTGGAAGTACTTGTGAAGCAGGTCACCCGGCACATCCGCGGCGACCGACGCGGGGTACACCGCCCGCGCTCCGGCATCGATCGCGTGTTGATGAACGTCAGTGGCGAACACCTTCACCGCTCGGTCCACGCCAGCGTGGTGCAACGCTTCGCTAACGACCATCGCCGTGGTGTACGCTTCTTCGCCAGTACTACACCCCGCAACCCACACGCGATAGGGACCCTCGGTCGCTGGGCTGGTGGCGACCTGGCTCATCAGTAAGTCGCGCAACTTGGACCACACCGACGCATCGCGGAAGAAGCGAGTGACACCAATCAACAGATCTCCAACGAGCTCGCCGGGCTCCACGTCAGAGCGGCGGAGGGCCTCGACGTAGTCACTCAATGTGTCGCAGCGAAGCGCTCGCCGCCGACGCTCCACGCGGCGAGCGATGGTCCCCGGCTTGTAGGCGGAAAAGTCGATTCGAGTGACGTTGCGTAGCGTCCCGATCACTTGTCGCAACGCGGCGGAGTGCTCGCCTGCTACACAGGCCTGGGTGCCCTCACCTAACGCCGTGATGAGTCGTACGATCTCGCCCGGAATCTCGGCCGCCTTGCAGATAGAATCGGCGCAACAGGTGTTGATGGCGGCTCCCGGCATGCCATCAAAGCGAGCCTCGGTTGGATCTTGCACAAAGACCAGTCCGCCGGCTTGCTTGACAGAGCGAACGCCGATCGTGCCGTCACTACCTGTGCCGGACAGCACCACCGCGACCGCGTGTTCCTCGTAGTCGAGCGCGAGTGAACGAAAGAACTGGTCGATCGGCATATTCGGTCGCCCGGGCAGGGGGTTGCGTTCAGTCAAGCGCAGCTGCCCGTCGTGAATCTCGAGGTTGGTGCCGGGCTGAATGACATACACCGTGTTCGCGTCGACTCGCTCACCGTCGGCGCAAGCGCGGACAGGCATATCGGTCCGCTTCTCGAGCAGCTCCGTCATCAGGCTCGCGTGGTCGGGGGACAAGTGAAGGATGAGCACAAAGGCCATACCCGTGTCTGACGGAGTGGCACTCAAGAGCCGCTCGAGAGACTCGAGGCCGCCCGCTGACGCGCCAATCCCGACGACGTACTGAGAGGAAGCACTCACCTGGTCACAGCTCTCGGGAGTCACACTCATGGGATTCGCCTTTCGGAGATGGCGTCTGACTGCCACGTTGGGATCAAACCGCCGCCGGCGTCCGCGATGACTCTACTGACCCGACCACCTCGCCGACGAGTGTGGTCGACGCGGACGGAGGGTTCAAGCTCCGATTCTCGGTGACGGAGGAGGACGCGGCGGGCGGCGCGTCCAGCCGAGCCTAAGAACAGAACGACAAAGGAGGCGCACTTGCGGTCAGTTGCCGTGGCTTCTTTCGACTCAGCAACAGTGTCCGGCATCTGAGGCCACCCGCTGGCGCTGTATCGCACCAGAACGCGGGCGAAATCCGTGCGAACGGAGACAGTTCCATCCCGTCGTGGCGCGATTCAGGGCATGAGTCGCGCCGCTCGCAGCGGGCCCGGCCACGTTCCAAGCGCGAGCGATCAGCGGCGGGCCAGGCGGGGGTGGTCTTCAACCCCGTCCGCGCGGTTGTCATCGGAGGAGATCAAGCTGACTCCCGGCCATGCGAGTGCGAGTGCGTGATGCGC
>QKPP01000030.1 GCA_006508105.1 Myxococcales bacterium FL481
TCATCAGTGTCATCATCATCATCAGTGTCATCATCGTCATCAGTGTCATCGTCGTCATCATCGTCGTCGTCGTCGTCCCCCACGCCCACGGAACTACTCAGCTCGTCATGGGAGTTCTGCTGGCCGCCGGGGCAGAACTCGGCGTGATCATCACACCAATTGTCCGATAGGCCGAGACAGGTCCGGCCGTACGCCGCACCGCCGTAAGCGGTCGGCGACATGATGATCGACTGGTCCTGGAATGTGTGCTCCAAACCAAATGCGTGCCCGGCCTCGTGCGCGACCAGGGCCGCGTGAACTGGGGGGGACCAAGGGTCGCCGGCCCAGTGATTGACAAATGACACATTCCTCCCGTTGCGATCACCGCAGTCGACGGGTGACACACCACCACCAGGACTTCCGGCGTTGAACGTGCCGAGCATGACCATGGCGTAGTCGTCGTGCGTCGGTCGCTCGCCCACCACCTCGAGACCGTATGGGTCAAAATAGCCGCGGATGAGGTCGAGCACGAGTTGTATGTCGGACTCTGAACCATACGAATCCCAGTAACCGCACATGCCATTCGAGATTCCGCTCGTGTTGGCAACGGGATCGTCGAACCCCGTGCAGTTGATCGTGTCCCCGCCACGCACGTTGACGTAGATGGTTTTGGTCGCCCGTCTGGGGGCCGTAGGGTTGTCCGGGCAGGTCTGCTGCTCAATCGACGTGTGGGCGCATCGGGCTTCGCGCTCTGCTCGCTGTTCTTGCGGCTCACCGGGCAACGGCGGTGGACACGAGGCTTGGGGCGCAACAAGAGGCAAAATGAAGACGGCGGAGAGCATACTGCTTCGCACCGTACGAGACCGCTACTGCCCGATCAAGCGTTGCCTGTGCGCGGCCCGTTCCGTTGACACCCACCAGCACGCATCGCGGCTGCCATTCGGCACAGGTCCATGCACGCGATTCAGTCCGATCGAGACTGCACGCTCTCATGGCTTCGCTTGTGTGCTTGCGATTCCTGCCCCACGCACCGGCCACGGGACGGCCCGTGCGCGAACAAGCGGTTGTGACACCCGTCGTCTGACGGTTCCTGCCCAACTGGAACGCCACCGCCGACAGCGGCGTTCCAGGTACAGGATCGCAAGGACCCTTACGCGAAACTAAAATGTGTGCATGTGTACATGTATGGTTCTGTGCAACGAATCTCATCGAGTCGGCCTGTTTCAAGCCGGCGAGACGGACGCCGCCGTCCTGAGTCTGCTGCAGGGGTGTTGGCGAGAATCTGAACGCGGCCGACTCCCTGATCCATCGGACCCCAGGTGGAGCTCCGCCCGTCGTTTCCGAGCGCAACCGAACGCCCGTGCCTCCCCGCTCTTGCTGTTCGCCACGTAGTGTTCCTCAGCGCTCGCGGATGGGTGCTGGTCATCGACGAGGAGCCCAAGTGGCTTGTGTGTTGCGGCGTCGTCCATCACGCACGCAGTCACGTGGTTTCGATGGCTACCGATTCCACGACCGCGCGGACCCCATCGGCCGGTCACAAGCGGGAGGTTTGCGCCGCGGCTCGCTAAATCTGTTCTCGCAGCGCCGCGAGAACATCGACATAGCTCAGTATCCCCACTAGCTCATCTTGAGCCGGGTCAAGCACGGGCAACGCGCCCACTCGGTGTTCCAACATTCGGTCGATCGCTGTGCGAACCGAATCGAAGCTATCGATCGAAACCACCCCTCCGGACATCACTCGTGACAAGGGCGTATCCAGCAGATCTTCCGCTTTGTCCGGATTCTCAAGCTCTTCCATCACCGGCAACGTGTACTCTCGAAGGTCGCGGTCACTGACCATCCCAACCAGTTGCCCGCGGTCCACCACCGGGAGATGGCGGACATCGAGCTCATCGAGTGAACGGAGCGCCTCGCGGACAGTCTGCTCAGGTTTCGCCGCGACGACGTGCGTGCTCATGATCGATCCGACTTGCATGCCATCAACGTGTACACGGCCGCGCTTCGAATCGAGGGGATCAGCAACGCAAGATTTGCATCAGTTCTCTGCCCGAACGAGGATCCCTCGCTTTGATGACGTACGTTGGACGAGTCACGTCGTTTCGGCGCGGCGGGTCTGGCCGCGAACCAGCCCGCCTCTTCTCTAGACCGGCGCACACGACGGCCCGACTGCAACCCGGTGAGCCCGGCTCACCCGGGCTATCACAGACCCATTCGCCGTCCACGAACCGGTCGCCAGGGTCGTGCGTTAAGCGTCTCCAGGGGTGCCGCCGGGACCGATCAGCTGTCCACGCGAGGGCGGGATGCAACACCTTGCCAGCCCCGTGCGTACACTTCACTCGGGATCGAGAGGTACCCCGGATACTCACGCCGCGCTTGCTGGACGGCTTGCGGATCGAGGTCCACCGTTGCGAGCGGCTCCTGAGTCTCGAGAACCGTCTCACCATCGGGACGGATCGCCAGCGAGGGCCCACCCAGTAGAGCCCCGTCTTCCGGCGCCCGATTGACCGACACAAGGTACGCTCCGCTGGTCACGGCGTTGGCACGCATCACCGTTTGCCAGCGCGGATACGTGCTCGGTGGCGTGGCGCGGGGCGCCACGATCACGTCGACTCGCTGGGCGCCGAGCAGGTGACAGCCAAACGGGCGATTGAGGTCGGAGCAGATCTGTAGCCCGACACGCAGCCCAGCGAGCTCGAACACGCGAGGTGGTTGCTCCCCCGCTTCGTAGTGGTTGGCCTCCCAAAACCCCGGCTCGTGCGGCAGGTGAATCTTGCGATAGCTGTGGCGGAGCTCACCGTGTGCATCGAAGGCCAACGCAGTATTGAAGCGACGTCCCGTCCCATCGCGCAGTATCACAGTGGTGATCATCGCAACCCCGTGAGCCTGAGCCAACCTCGCACACATCGTCGCGCGCGGACCCGCCTCGTCCTCAGCGTCTTCGTCTCGAGGCTCGCTTCGCGTCGCGACCCAAGCGTCGAGACCCAGTTCAGGTAACACGGCCAACGTCACCCCGGCGCCTCGGGCTTGCTCCAGACGATCCGCCAGGCGGGCGCGAGCGTGGGCGCCAAAAAACGACTCGGTGATCAAGGCAATCTTCGGCATGACGGGCGATAGGCCGCGATGTTGCCACCACGCACGCACCCGATTCAACCGGTGCACAACTTGGCCCCGGAGCGGTGGCCTGAGTTGCCGCTGAGACCCTCGTAGGACACTGAACGGCGCGGCGCAGACGGGGGGGCGGCAGGTGCCCGCGCAACTGGGTGCGCAAGATCAGCGGCGCTCGTTCGTCGCCACCCCGGACGATCGACTCCGCGAGGCGAAGCCTACGGGGCGTCGTCTGATGCATGACCGGCAAAGTCCCCGTGCTCGAGCGCTGCGTGGAATCGCGCGGGCCAGAGCGGCCAGTTTTGCGGGCGAGGGTCAGTCAGCGTGCTACTCGGGTGGCACAGCCGTTGGGCACACCGCCGCCGTCTGTGCCGCTGCGTCCTTCTCTAACGCTCGGCCTTCGCGATCGTGGACATACGTCGCGCAGCGATTGCGCAGATGTCGACACACTCCGGAATTGGCGAATGTGGCGAGTGAGCCACATCGGTGCGACAGGCATAGGCACAATATTTATACTAAGTCTCGCCCCGAGCCTATGCTGCTAGCTACTCAGGTGCGTCCACCCTTGGCGGATGGCGCACGTTGCCAGGCGGTCTGGTACGAAGGAACCGCGGCGGCCACACGGCCGGAGTGGGCGGATGAGGAATTGACACTGTCCGCTATATAATTATATAGCCAAGTTCATGAATATTAAATCACGCAAACCCACGATCGGCAGCCGCGTGATGGCCGCTGGCTGCGCACTTCTGATGATGTTGCAGCTGCCTGCGTGCGTGATGGACCATCCCATCTCGGGGAGCGACGCGGAGGACCGGCCCAAACCGTTGAACGAACGCTCCGCTGTGACCGGAGGTGGTGGCGGAGCCCTCGAAGCGGCGATGGCCCGGAAACGGGCTCGGCTCGATGGGTTCAACACTGACGGGCAGCGTTCGGCGGCCCAAGAAGCGCTGGTCGCCCAAGAAGAGCTTTTGACCATGTTGCCGCCAGCAGGCCGCGGCAAGGCCAGTGAGCTGGCGGTGTCACGGGCCGATCGACCCGATCCGGAAGCGCTGGCCGCCCAGCTGCAAGCGCGCTCAGGCGGCATGCAGACTCGGGCGTCGGCGGAGGTGGGGACGTTGCCAGGCACCTTGTCGGTCGATGACTCGGGAGCCGCGCACTACGGCATCTCCCTCGCTTTGCCGCCGGGGCGCCGTGGCATGCAGCCAAGTTTGGCGTTGAACTACAGCAGCAACGGCGGCGATGGCATGTTGGGGATGGGGTGGTCGTTGTCGATGCCGGCTGTGATCTCATTGTGCGACGCGTTCATGGCTACGCCGGCCAAGCAGACGCCCGAGATGCTTGATGATGATGTCTTGGTCCCGGAGGCAAAAGACCGGCTGTGTCTGGGTGGGAATCCACTGGTCGCGTACCGTCACGCCAAAGACTACGGCTGGCGGGAGGTGTTGTACTCGCCGACTGGCGCCGAACTACGACCGGTCAACGATACCTTGACCAAGGTCGTGCGACGTCGCTGGGCGGCCCCAACCGAGCTGCCGCCTTACCCCGGGCCCGGGCTGGATGGAGCTGACCCGGGATTCGAGGTGTACGCTAACGACGGTCGACGACACGTCTACCGCTACGCGCGGAACGAGTTTCGCAGCGTGGCGTGGTATCTGGACTACACGGTCGATCGTTGGGGCAACCGGATCGAGTATTCGTTTGACGACTTCACTCGCACGCCGACCGAGATCCGCTATCTCGAGGGAGCGAGGATCGTTCGTTTTCACTACGAAGATCACCCCATGGCGCGGGTCCGGCGTGGTCCAGGAGGTCGCTACTCCCACGAACGTTTGCTGAACGAAGTCGAGGTGGAAATGCGCGGCGAGGTCGTCACCCGTTACCACCTTGAGTACAATAACTCGGCATACACCCGGCGAGCCGTGCTGCGCGGCGTGCAGCGCTGCGATGGCGATGGCGATTGCCTCCCGGCCACCCGGTTCGAGTACGCCGACCGGGAACCAGACCCCGATGCCCGCGACGACGGATTCGTCCGCAACCCGGACACGGACTTGGTCGTTGTCGATGAGCTGCCGCGGACCGTACCCGAGTGGGGACCGTTGCTGCGGCGCTCGGATCCGAGGTACATGGTGATGGATCTCAACGGCGACGGACGTGACGACGTGGTCTGGCGCGACGGGAACTGGCGTTACGTGTTGTCCTCGCCGGATCCTGATGTCGTTTGGTCGGAGATCCACGAGTTTCCCCACAGCGACTATCCGATCGAGGACGCGTTTCAGATCGACGGCGGACGCGGGCTCGACGAGGCCGCCATTTTGGTCCTAACAGATGATGGCGATCTCAAGCGTTTACGACTCGGCCCCGACGAGACCGAGGCGCAACGAAGCGTGATAAATCCGCTTCAGAGGCGCTACTATGCGGGGAAGACGCTCGACGTCAACGGTGACGGGTTCTTGGATTTCGTCGGTTGCCGGCAGGCCGAGTTTCCTCCCGACTTCAACGAGGACGACTTCCCGCGGCACATGCACGAGGACGAAATCGGGGTATGGGCGGTCGAGCTCGGTCCCATTCTCGATGGTCAGTTCCGCGCGCAGCGGACCACCGATACGTTTTGTACGCCGAACCATCTCAATCTTGAGGTCGTTGATGGGCGGATGGAAGTGCCGGCGTGGCTGCGCGAGCTGCCGGATAACCTTGACTTGGCGTGGACCTTGGCTCAGTCGGGTCGTCAGGTGCTGCAGTACCGGTACGATCTGCTCTCGGGCGCCGAAGCCGGAGCGCGATTGCGCCACTTCACCAACGGCGCTTGGGTGGTGGGACCGTGCACGATGCTGGAAGGGAGGTCATCTTGCCCAACGCACGCGGAGCTCGACGATCCCCAGTTCGATCCGTACCGTCGGGAAGTGGGAGATGGGCGGCGCCCCACCGGCGATTTCAACGGTGATGGACTGCGTGACAAGCTGGCGACTGTCGATGGCCAATGGGAACTGGAAGCGCTGTACTGGCCCGGGCGTCCGGTCAATTCGAGCATCGGGTTCGATGGCTACGCTCGCAGCACGTTGCCCGATGCCGACACGCCCCGCAACTTCGAGTGGGAGTGGCAAGACCCGGTCAACACCTTGGACTTCAATGAGGACGGCATCAGCGATCTGATGTTCCCGCGGCGCATCTCGGATTCGAGCGAGATCACGGGATTTTGCGACACGCCGGGCGATGCCGGTGGATACCGAGCGCGCTGGACCGAGTTGCTGATTCGGCCGAACGGTGGGACCTCGTTCGCCCTGAGCGAGCGGCGGCGTCCTACGCTCGGTGTGGCGGACTTCGTTCCTGGAGCTTTTTTTCGCTACGCCGGTCCTTGGATCAACAATGATGCGTGGTGGCAAGACTGTGAAGACAACTCGACGAAAACCCGGATGGTGTCCGGTGCGGACGTACCCAACGGGGGCGCGCCGCGGCATCTTCCGGGCATCGAGCGGTACTTGACCGGCGATTTCGATGGTGATGGTCGTACGGATCGCATCGAAGTCCAGATCGCCCATCGAAGTGACCCAGGTTCCCGGCGCTACATTCGCCTGGCGCAGTTTCGCCGTGAGCCGCTACTGGACCGAAGTCCCAGCCGCCCGCGTCCCGATCAGCTCATCGGCGTGACCAACGGGATGGGGGTCTCGTCCACCATCTCGTATCTCCCGCGAACCGATCGCCGAGTTTCGCCCGATGCCATCCCTTGGAACGATCGTCTACTCGACGAGCCCGAAGGTTGCATCGCCTTTTACGGCGATTGCGATGCCTCCCGGGCGGCGGGTCGGCAATCGCTAGTGTGGCTTACGGTACAAGAGATCGACGGCGTCGCCGAGGGCGACGAACTGCGAACAAGCTACACGTACGAGGGGGCGTTGCGCGATCGCGTGACAAATCGGTCGCTTGGCTTCTCAAAGGTCACGCGGTACTCGTCTCGCGGCAACTCGCTTGTTGCGTACGATGTTCGAGAGCTTGCGAACGCGGCCCGCCACAGTGTGCCCGTGGCGAGCCAT
>QKPP01000274.1 GCA_006508105.1 Myxococcales bacterium FL481
GATGATGACGACGATGATGACGACGATGATGACGACGACACCGCCGGTGACGATGACGATGACGACGACGACACCGCCGGTGACGATGACGACGACGACGACACCGCCGGTGACGACGACGACGATACCGCCGATGATGACGATGACGACGATGACGACACCGCGGGCGATGACGATGACTCGGCCGACGATGACGATGACGCGGCCGACGATGACGATGACTCGGCCGACGATGACGATGACGCGGCCGACGACGACGATGACGCGGCCGACGACGACGATGACACCGCTGCCGACGATGACGACGCGGCTGCGGACGACGACGACGATGCGGCCGGCGACGATGACGACGATCCAGCCCCTCCGCAGACCGAAACCGGGTCCACGACAGACGGCTGCGGTTGCTCGACAGACTCCAGCGGGACTCGAAGCGTGCCACTGGCGCTAGTCGGCCTGGGCTTGCTCTGGCGACGACGACGTCGCGCGTAGCGTCCCCCCCGAGACGACCCACCGCAACGGGCGGTCGAGAAGGATTCGTTCTTCTTCGGCCGCCCGTTTCTTCGTCGCCCGCGTGCCGCGGTCAGACGACAAAGCTACGGTCGCGTGACGGTCATCGCCCGCCACTCGCCGACGGACCGGCCCCGCCCGACAGCGGTTGGGCCATCGGCCAAGTCGCGAGGGCAACCACCGCCACACTCGCGACGATGAACACCACAGTGGCGATGAGCCACGTCCAGCTCGGGCGGTGCGCCTCCCCTCGCGTCCCAGAGCCAGCGACCGGATCAATCGGGTGCGCCGCGTCCCGCTCCGCCGTCCCGTCGTGCGAGGTGCTTGCCGGTAGGGCCGGGTCGGCGGGATGAACATCGTCCCGATCCCGTGCCGCCGTACTCGAGCCCGCCCGTCGCCGGCTCGAAGAGCGATCCACCGCCGACGGCTGGTCGTGCATGGTGCACAAGATTCGCAGGCCTTGGCCGAGGCGCAACACCAGTCGGCCACAACACGACCGACGCGTCGTCCCCGGCCCGCAGCCGACTCAGCGTCGCCCCGCGCCGACTGCGATGGGCGGCCTGACGACCCGCCGCGCGTCGACCCCGTTGGCTGCGGCGATCACCCGCCGGCGACGCCCGGACTCGATCCTCGTCGTCGGCGGGACTTGAACCGCCAACGACCCGCCGATCACCGAGGCGATGTGCCTGCGCGAGCGGACAACCTCGTGGTACCATCCCCGGCCAGGTTGGATGAGCCTGTTGCTGGCCAGCTTGTACGTGACCTCACTGGCGTGGATACCTCCGTCCACCGCCGCCCAGATGTTGCACGTGGTGGGCGACGAGGCGGGGGAGATTGGCGCCTCGTTGTCTCACCACGGACTCTCGCCCGCGTTCGCGGTGCATTGGCGCGGCGACACGACCGAACTCCCCTCACGTCCGCGATGGATCGAGCATCGCGTGACCCCGCGCGAACGGCTAACCCAAATCTCAGCGCGCTACGGCGTTCGGGCCCGCCAGGTACGTCGTTGGAACGAGCTGGCGGACAACACCGTGGAAACCGGCCAAAAGCTGCGGATCCGAGCGCAACGCGTCCCGCCGCCCCGTCTGCGGATCGAACACGTGGTGCGCCCCAGCGACACCTGGGGCTCGATCGCCGCCAGTTACCGCATCGAGACTCGAGATCTCCACGCCTACAACTGGCGGGTACGTCGACTCGAGCCAGGTATGTCGCTGGTCGCCTGGATCGACCCAGGACGGCCCTGGACCGTCTACCGCGGTCAGCCGGCCCACGTGCGAGCACCCGACCCCGTCCCACCGGGCGCCCGCAGCATCGGCCGCCCCAACCGCGGTCGACTCGTCGACGGCGTACAGCTCCCGAGCAGCGACGCCTACACGATTCGGGAACCACGAATCGCCTGGGGGAGCTCGTGGGCGATCCGGCATCTGCTCGCGGCGGTGCACGCGTTTCGTAGCACCGCCGGCTATCAGGGAGAGTTGGTGATCAAGTCGATGAGTCGCCAGCACGGACGCCGCTTCCCTCCCCATCGCTCGCACCAATCTGGACGGGACGTCGATATCGCGCTGCCTCTCCTCCCTGGCGTACCGAAAACCGAGATCCCCCACCCCGACGAGGTCGACTGGGAGGCGACGTGGGCGCTCGTGTCTGCGCTCATCGACACCAGAGAGATCGATCTCGTCTTCTTGGACATCTCGATCCAACGACGCCTGTACGAGGCCGCCCGCGGACTGGGGGCCTCGCACGATCAACTCCGCCCGTTGATCCAGTTTCCGCGGGAGCGGGACAAAGAGCAGGCGGTCGTGCGACACGGCAAGGGCCACCTGCATCACATCCATGTGCGGTTTACCTGCGCTCCGTACGAAGATCGCTGTCGCACCAAGTCACGCTAGCCGGCAGGATCCGGCGCCTCGAGATCGCGGGTATCCATCGAGCTCGGGCGGACCCTCGACCCGCGGTACCTCGAGGTCTGAGCCCCCCCTTCGCGAGCCCCGGGCTTCAAGCCACCGCCGCGAGGATCTCACTTGCTCGTCGCTCAATGCGATCGAACGCCCGCGCCTGCATGTCGGTGGGATCGAACAACGCCGTGACAAAGCCGAGAGCCACCGCACCGGCGTCCAGCCACGCCCCGGCGTTACTCACGTCCACGCCATTGGTCGGCACGATGTTCAGAAACGGCAATGGCCCCAGCACGGATCGCACGTAGGCGGGGCCCCCGGCGGGCGCTGGAAACAGCTTTTGCAGCTGCGCGCCCGAACGATGGGCCGCGAATAACTCGGTCGCCGTGTGCACGCCCGGCATCGCGGCCACGTCCAGAGCCGCCGCGGCCGCCACCACCCGCTCGTCGAATACCGGGGAGACCAGACACTCGGCCCCCGCCCTGACCGCCCGACGGGCGTCCTCGACGGAGAGCACCGTCCCGGCGCCCACCCGCAGCCCCGGACGTCGGGAGAACTCCTCGATGAGCTCGAACGCCCCGGGGATGGTCAAGGTGAACTCGATCATCCGAAACCCGCCTCGTACCGCGGCCTCCATCGCGTCGGCCGCCACTCGCTGGTCGTTAGTGCGCACGATTGCGCTGGCTCGAGCTTGTTTGAACGCGTCGACGAACGATTCGGCACTCATGCTGGCACCGTATCACGAGTTCGCGGAGCCAGGCACTGGCGTGCCTTTCCAGGCGCAAAAGCTCGCGACGGTGTCGCGGAGAAACGCCGGATTGTTCGCGAGCTCCCACGCGAGCCGACTCGTCGGCGTGCGCCCGTAGTTGTGCCCCGGGTACACCACCGTCGACTCCGGCAGCACGGCCAACTTGCGTTGCAAGCTGTCGACCATCGCGTGTGGATCGGAGTCGGGGTAGCCCACGCCGCCGCACGAGCCAACGAACAATACATCTCCCGTGATCACGGCGCCGGGGTCAGGTGCGAACCAGCACACGCAGCCAGGCGTGTGCCCCGGGGTGTGAATCGCTTGGACCCGGCCCTGACCCAAGGGTATCCACTCCCCATCCGTGACCGCTTGCACGCGTGGGGCTTGTCGTCGCGCCGTCTCAACCTCTACCGGATGACAACGAACCACCGCAGCGGTCGCCGCCGCGGCCTCGTCGAGTCCCGCGATATGGTCATCATGGGTGTGGGTCAACAATATCGTCGTGATCTTCCAGTTGCGCGAACTCGCTTCGCGTAGCAGTCGATCGACCTCGAAGGCCGGATCCACCAATGCCGCCTCGCCGGTGACCGGACACCCAATGACTTCGCAAAAGTTTTCGAGAAGTCCGACTTCGAGTTGAACGATGTCGAGCGAGCCTGACACCGGGCAAGCGAAACATGACCGCACGCCCGGTGCAATCCGGGGCAGCCGGCGCGTCGTCACGGCTCCGCCGCGACCGCGCCGATCGCAAGTCTCACGTCGACGGCTGGTCCGCGGACGCCACGGCCGGTGCACCTGGGGACCACCGGCCACCCGGACGGGTGAAAGCGATCGGCCACGACGACCCCGCGCTCTTGCGGCGCAAAACGCCAACCAGTAAAAGCCGCGAGCTTTCGCGGCATGGACCTTAGCCACCTCAATCCCGCACAACGAGAAGCGGCAGAACACGTCGATGGCCCGCTGCTGATCCTGGCCGGGGCCGGTTCAGGCAAGACCCGGGTCATCACCCACCGTGTGGCGCGCCTGGTGGACCTCGGGGTTCCGCCGGACCACATCGTCGCGCTGAGCTTCACCAACAAAGCCGCGGACGAGATGCGAGATCGGCTGCGCAAGATGATCGGTCGGCGGGTAGCCAAGGAACTGGTGCTCGCCACGTTCCACAGTCTGGGCGCCAAGATCCTCCGCGAAGACCCAAAGAGCTTCGGCGTGCCGGCGCGCTTCAGCATTCTCGACCAAGGCGACGTGTTCGGGGTGGTGCGAGGCTTGCTGCGCGAGCACGGGGTTCACGGCCCCGGTAACGACCGACGCTTCGACATCGGAGCGATCGTGCAGCGGATCAGCTTGTGGAAAAACGAGTTCGTGGCCCCGACCGACGCGACGAGCCAGGGCGACGACGAGTACGACGCGATCGCGGCCCAAGTCTACGCCCCGTACCACGATCGGCTACGAAGCATGGGCGCGGTAGACTTCGACGATCTGGTCTGCCACGTAGCGGAGGTCCTGCGCGACAACGAGGATGTGCGTGATCGATGGCGCAGCCAATTCTCGTTTCTGATGGTCGACGAATACCAAGACACGAACAGCGCCCAGTTCGAGATGCTGCGCCAACTGCTCGGCCCCCACGACAACCTCGCGGTCGTCGGCGACGACGACCAAGCGATCTACGGTTGGCGCGGCGCCAAAGTCGAGAACATCCTCGGCTTCGACATGCACTTCCCGGCGGCCAAGATCGTCCGCCTCGAAGCAAACTATCGCTCGCGCCCCGCGATCTTGTCGTGCGCCAACGCAGTGATCCGCAACAATCGTCTGCGTCACGACAAGTCGTTGCGGCCCAACCGCCCCGAAGGCGAAAATGTAACCGTCGTCACGTGCCGCGATGGGGACCAGGAGACGAAGTGGCTCGGCCAGAAGATCCACAAGCTCATCCACGAGCGCCGCGTCTCGCCGTCAGAGATCGCCGTGCTGTACCGCTCGGCTCGCCAGGCCGCCGCGGTCGAAGAGAACCTGCAAGAACATGGGATCTCTTACCGCGTTCTCGGCGGCCAAGCGTTCTACGACAAAAAGCAGGTGCGCGACGCGATCGCCTATCTCGCGCTGCTGTTGCACCCTAGCGACGAGCTCGCCTTGCGCCGAGCCATCGACTGTCCGCCACGGGGCATCGGCCGACGCACGATCGAGCAGCTCGGCGAGTTCGCCCAGGCGAACGGCGTGCGGATGATCGACGCGGTGCACCGGCACCGCGAAGTAGACGGGATCGCAGCCGGTCCCTCCCGGGCGCTAAGCGGTTTCTCTCAGCTGGTCCGAGACGCGCGACGTCGCGTCACGGCCCAAAACGATGTCGCCGGCGCACTGCAAGAGTTGTTTGGCCAGATCCATCTGCGCGACAACATCCTCAAAGAAACGGGCTCGGAGGAAGCCACCAGACAACGTTGGGGGGATGTCCAACACTTTGTCGAAAGCGCCGGTCGCTTCGCGGAGAAGCATCCGGTGAGCGACCACAAGCGGTGGAGCGAATACCTGAACAATCTCCGCCTCGATAACCGCAAGAGCAGCAGCGACGACGAGACGCCCCGAGATCTCGTGACCTTGGCCACGATGCACTCGGCGAAGGGCCTCGAATGGTCGCAGGTGTTTATCATCGGCTGCGAGGAGGGCACGATGCCCCACAAACGCGTGTCGGCCCCCCGGGCGAACGATGCGATCGCAGGCGACCTCGAGGAAGAACGACGCCTGTTTTACGTTGGGCTGACGCGTGCCCGCGACGACCTGTTCTTGCTGCGAGCGGCGAGCCGCGTCGAGCGAGGGCGTGAAGTCCCCACCGTGCCCAGCCGCTTTCTCGAAGAACTCCCCGAAGAGCACACGTACAAGTACGACGTCCAAAACGAAGAACAGCTCGATCACGACCAGATGATGGCCATGGCCGGCGACCTACTAAGCCGCCTAGAAGAAGCCGCGCGCGCGTCGGAGGAAGAAGACCCGCGTCGCAACCGCCCCCCAACCTAGCCGCCCACCGCGCGTCGGATCTTGTAGTTTGCCCCCGCTGGCGCTCGTCCGCCCACGTCGCGCGGACCGGCAACGAATGGTCCTGACCTCAGGCCCCGCGGCCCGCTGCGGTGCTCGGGCGGAGCTAGTAGTTCTCTCGAATGACGCTCACGACGTCGCCGGTGATTTCCAGCGCCTCGATCACACCGTCGTAGTATTCGGCGATGCCGACGTCGACTCGCCACACTCGCTCCTCGCAAGCGGCGTTGATCCCCTCGTCTTGTACCGTGTGAGCAACGACCATACGGGTTGCCCCCATCAAATCGAGCGCTTCCTCCAGTTCGCTGCAGCCCGTACCCCCTGGGTTGCCGTCTGAATACGTGCGCGTCCATACCACCCCCTCGTCCTCATAAACGGAGTCAGGCTCCATGGGGGTCTCGCCGGTTAGCCAACGCCGCACCTCGGCATTGATCGTCTCCACGCCCACTTCCGCGTATTCCGGTCGCACCCCGCCGTGAACAAAGACCGACTCGCCCAACTGCAAGACCGTCACTCGCTTCGCAAGCCGGATTGCCCACTCCCCCCCCGGTGCAAAGGCTTGTGTGCGCGCGGCAAGACCCCCAAAAGCGCTCTCATCGAACACATAGTCCATTTCCCCCTCAACGTTGAGCGTCTCGTGGTTTCCGATCAACGCGTAGAAGGCCCCGCCCGCACTGCGGGCCTCCACCCGAAGCCGCTCAAACAAGTCCAAGATTTCCTCTTCGCCGTACCCACGGTCAAGCTGATCACCAACCTGCACCACCACCGTCTCACCTATACTCCAATGACCGTCGTCATCGATGACGCCCGACTGACGCAGAACCGCGAGCGTGTTCTCGTAGTCTCCATGTACGTCGCCGAATGCGATGATGTGCTCGGGCTCGGGCTCCACACCTGAGCCGTCGTCGGTGACGTCATCGTCATC
>QKPP01000268.1 GCA_006508105.1 Myxococcales bacterium FL481
GGCTGAGCAGGTGGTCCACCCGATCCGAGGTCTGAGCGGTCGCGTCACCCGCGAGGTAGACCGCGACGGCGACCACCGACGCCAGCCCGAGACCGGCGAGGCTTCGCTCCCACACCGAACGCTGCACGACAGCAGCGTAGCGCCCCGCGCATCCGCAGCCGGGCCATCCCAGCGGCGCATGCGCCAGTTTTCCTCCGGGCGAACAAAGTGCGACAACACCCGGAAGTCGCGGCACAGGACCGTCCGGTATCCACCGCGTGACGGCCCCGCGGCCCGGCCGGCATCTGCCCCGAGAAGCCCCGAGACGGCGTTTATCTCCGCTACGCCGCGCAAAACAGCCGTTTGCCCCGCCTCCGCGCAAAACCGCTCATGCGGCGGTGACAGCGTTGCCGCTTCGGACTCCCAGCGTTGCGTGTAAAGTGATTCTGCTCCGAAAAAATGGGAGCAGGAAGGTGTCTGAAACTTTGCGACCGTCACGGGAAAGGGAGACCGCAGACGCGATGCAGAGCGCCGTCACTGCTTTACCAACTCATTCGCAGCCGCCGAAGCCCACGCCTCGGTCCGAGTACCTCAACGCGGATGATTGGTCGCTGGTTCGGCGGGCCTGCGCGGGTGACGAACGAGCGCTGCGGCACTTCTACAACGCCCATCAGGCGCAAGTCCGCGGCCACCTGTTCCGTTTGCTCGGTCCCGATCCCGACATCGACGACATGGTCCAGACCGTGTTCACCAACGCGTTCCTCGCGTTGGGTCGATTCAAGGGGCAATCCACGATCAGCACCTGGCTTTATCGCATCACCGCGAACTCCACCCACAACCTGTTGCGTCAGCGATTCCGCCGCGATCGCGTAAAGTCCGCGCTGCGACACTTCAACCTGAGCCGGCAAGCGCATCTGCAAACCGGCAAGGTGGAAACTCGCGACGAGGCGTTTCGCGTGCTCAGTTGCTTGCATCCCGATCTGCGGGAAACTTTCGTGCTGTACCACTACGAAGGGCGCACACTGCAAGAAATCTCGCAGATCCTCGCGAAGCCCATCTCGACCGTGGGTGATCGATTGAGCCGGGCCCGAAAGAAGCTCAAGGAAATCGTGGCGGCCACCTAGTCGTACTCTACCGCCGCGGCCGCCCCCTACTCTTGCGACGATAGCCGACTCCCCGTGAAGACCTCGCCCTCGCCCGTGCCGACCGACCCCGTGCCGCTGTACCGCTGTCACGAGTGTCGCGAGGACGCCGAACTCGTCATCACCCAGCGCGCCAACGCCCGGGTGCTCGCGCTGTACGCTCGCCACCTGCGAGAGTGCCACGACTGCCGGCGGTTTGATCGTCGGCTGCGCCAGTTGCTTGAACGGCCGGAAGCGCCAGCGCTACCCAGCGTGGTCGAGCAAACTCAGGAGTTTGCGCGGATCATGGCCCGCGTACGCAAGCCCGAGCCCGCCCCAAATCGGTGGCGGCTACCCGTCGCGGTGGGTGGGCTCGTCTCGGTCGCGGCCGCGCTACTGATGATGTTGTTGCCGCTCGCTCGCGCGCCGCACGAGCCGGACCAGCGCCTTGCGCAAACGGCGCGCAGCCCCGGGCTCGGTCCAGTCGCCGAGTTGTCGCTCGAGCCGGCCCCCGAGCCCCGCAAGCCACACGGCCTGGAGCACCGGTCCCAGACATTCGGCCGGCTCGTCGCCGGGCGCGGCATTGTTCGCGGACCCGACGGAGCGACGTTGTCGGGCGGCAGCTTCAGCCCCGGCACGAGTTTCGAAGCGACGAACGACCCGCTGCAGGTGTCGCTCGCCGGCAAGCTACTCGCCATTTTCCAGCCGGGCTCGCTCGTGACGTGGACAAACGCCTCCCCCAAACGCATCGAGCTGGGGCTCGAACGCGGGCTGTTGGCCATCCGCTACGATCGCAAGGAAGGCGACCCCACCTTGTTGGTCCACACCCCGACCGGCATCGTCCGCGTCGTCGGTACCGTGTTCACGGTGGAGGTCGACCAACACGACGACACCATCGTGTCGGTGCTGCGCGGCAAAGTGGAAGTGCTCGATCCCGAGTCCCGGCGTCCCGTGATGACGGTCGACGCCGGCTACCGCTTTCACATGTCGACGTCGACCATCTTCGACGTCGGTCACCGTGAAGTCGACGCCGCCTTGGCGCTATCCTACGACGCCGCCGCTGACGACGGACGCGTGAGCCTGGCCGACGGCCGGATCCCCGATTCGTGGGTCGTGCCCGGCCTCCCTGACGACGCCAGCCAACGCGTCCTCGCCAACGTCCCGGACACCTTCACCATCGATGAAGTCAGGTTCGTCCGCCCGAGTCGGCAAACTCGCTACACGCGACGCCGGGTGCCCGAAGTCACCCCGGACGAGGACGAAGACGACATCTTGCGCGAGCTGATCGAGCGAGCGCAGCGCAGCATCGAACTCGCCGAGCTACGACACGAACTGGAAAAGTGCCGCGAACTGTACGCATCGGCCGAGACACGGTTTCTCGCCGCAGACTGCCTGAGCAAGTTCCTGCGCGAGTTTGGTGACGACCCGAACGCGGTCGAAGGCCGGCTGCTACTCGGTATCTTGCGCATGGACTTCGCGCAGGACTACCAGGTCGCCGAAGTCGAGTTCAAACGCTTCTTGAGCCAAGCGCCGAACCACAAGCTTGCCGAGCTCGCGGTGTACAAGCTGTGGCTCGCGGCGACAGAAAACGGGCACGTGGGCCCGGCCATCGCCCGTGGGAAAAACTATCTGCGCCGCTACCCCAACGGTCGCTACGTCGGCCAGGTGCTGCGACGCTTCCCCGAGCTCAAGTCGGAGCTGTAGGCGGGGTGCGCAGGGACGACGGACGACGTCCCCTCCGGCCCGGTCGGTCGCTCGTGTGCGCTCGATCGACCGGGCTACGCCGCTTGCCGACTCGAGCACGGAAGCGTCACCGTGAACGTCGAGCCTGCGCCGGGCTCGCTGTCGACGCTGATACTGCCGCCGTGCCGTGCGCAAACCTTGGCGCACAAGGCCAGCCCGAGCCCCGATCCGCCGTACTTGTCCTGGGCGTGCACGCGACGGAACGGCTCGAAGATGAGCTGGCGGTGCTCGCCGGCGATGCCAATGCCGTTGTCGCGCACGCTCAGACGACAGACGTCGGCCGGCGAGTCCGCGTCGGTCTGCGCGCCGAAGAACTCGACGCGAGGCGACGCGGTTTCCCGCCGATACTTGACGGCGTTCGTCACCAGGTTCTGCACCAGCTGACGCAGCGAACCGGCGTGCCCCCAGACCTCGGGGAGATGCGCCACCGATCCGTGCACGATGACTTCGGCGTCGGCTTGCTCGAGCGTGGGCTCGAGGTCAGCGAGCACGTCCGCTAACACGTCCCTGAGCCTGACCGGCTCGTGAACGGGTGGAGCACCCAGCGCCAGCGAGTACTCGTGCAGATCGCGGATCAGCGAATCCATGCGCTCCAGGGAGTCGCGCATGAGACCCAGGTGTCCCAGCGCAGTGGCATCGACGCCCCCGTCTTGCACCATCATGTCCCCCAGGACTCGCACCCGACGCAGCGGCGCGCGAAGATCGTGGGCCGCAACCGACGCAAATAGCTCGAGCTCGCGATTCGCGGCTGCGAGACGCTCAAGGGTTTCACGCGCGCTGCGTTCGGCCGCCTCGCGAGAGGCCAGCTCACGCACCGCTTGGTCCCGCATCTGACGGTACTTGAGCAGCAGTCGGGACTGGTCGGTGACATCTTGCACCATGACCATCGCTCGGGACTCTCCGGTTCTCGAGGCCTCCAACGAGCTCACGATGCAGTGCTGCTGTTGGGGCTCTCCGTCGCGGCAAGTGACCTCAAACATCCACTTGTGAAGCTGCGAAGAGAAGACCACGGGGGCGCCGCTGTCGAACACGCTGAGCACTCGCGCGCGGTGACGTGGCTCGGCGAACTTGGCAAACAAGTCGCCGAGTTTCTCGCCGACAACTTCATCACGGGCGCGGCCGGTCCATCCCTCGAGACAGCGGTTCCAAAACTCAATGTTGAGCTGGCGATCGATGACGCAGATGCCGACCGGCACAACGTCGAGTTCGGCGAATCGAGTGCTCACACGGCTCCGTTCACGCAGCGGCGAGTAGTCCATCGACGAGCGCGCCGATCTGCGCCACATCGAAGAACAGGACCACAGAACCGTCGAGACCGAGTTGTTCGATGACAAAACGGGCTGAAGCAACCATGCAAACGTTGCCGGCTTGCCGGCCGTGTGCCCGACTTGCGGTGTCGACCGACCCCTCTGAATACGTCGGTACCGTGTACTCGAGCCGGCGATCGGCGATGTTGGCCAGCGAGCCCATGATCCCGTTGAGCACAATGTTGCCCACCTCGGTCATCGTGCCGATGCGGACCTCGTCCATCTCGCTGCCGTCCGTCTCGCCCACCAGCGCCGACACCAACTTCGACGCGTCTTCGCGCGGGAACAACAACGACGCCGCACCCTCCATATCGCCGCGGAAACCGAGTTCGACCCACGAAAGGCACTCCTCATCGCCAGCGCCATCGACCATGCGCTGAGCGAGCTCTTCTCGCGGCAAGATCTCCACGCGCGGCACGGTGAGGCTGACATGAGCGTTCACAACTTGGTTGAGCACGTTGGCCGCCTGTCCTACGCCGATGTTGACGATCTCCGTCAGGACATCGAGCCGCCGCGCATCGAAGGTCGTTGACGAGTCGCTCATTGGGCTCATCCCGTGGCTTTCGCCGGTGCGACTGCGCGTTCGACCGCCTCGCGCAGGGGCCCCGGCGTGACCGGTTTGTTCATGAATTCGACACACCCGAGCCCCTCGCACTCTTGCCGCGTCGTCGCCTGGATATCTGCGGTGACCACAATCACCGGGATCGAGATGTTCGCTTCGGTGAGCGCGGCCAGCAGTTCGACCCCCGTCATACGGGGCATTAGCATGTCGGTAATGATGAGCGCGTAGTGCCCGGGACTTGCGGTCTGCACCATCTCTAGAGCATTCTGCCCGTCGCTAGCTTGCTCGGTCTCGAAGCCGGCCGCGTTGAGATAGTTGCAGATCATGCCGCGTGAAAAGGCCGCGTCATCGACAACTAGAATCGTCATAGTGGAGTCTCGTGGTGGGGGTGATAAAAAGGGGGTTGAGGGTTCGGGTTCGGGGCACGCGACCGCGGTCGCCAACGGGGCTTCGGTCAGGCGGCCTCGACATCACCACTGGCCTTGCGCCCGCGACTGATCCAGCAGTGGAGGGTCGCACTAAGCTCGGCGCGCGCAACCGGCTTCGTGAGAAAATCACTCATCCCCGCCGCAAAGCATCGTTGTCGATCGGCGGCTTGGGCATTGGCCGTCAGGGCGACGATCGGAGTGTCGCGGTTCGGTCCGTCGCCTCCCCGGATCTCGCGGGTAGCGTCGAAGCCGTTTTTCTGAGGCATTTCGCAATCCATGAGGATGACGTCGAAGCGGCGCTCGAGTGCGGCCGACACGGCCTGCTGCCCGTCGCCGACGAGATGCGGCTCGCATCCCAGCGCTCGCAGCATCTGGCGCACGACCTTTTGATTGACCGGGTTGTCGTCCGCCACCAGCACTCGCAGGCCGTCGGGCAGCGGACGAACGGCGGCCTGCTTCTCCCGCTCTCGCTGCAGTTGAGCCGCATCGTCGGCGATCGCCACTGGCACCCGAAGTTCGAAACGTGAACCTTCGCCGAGCTCACTCGCCAGTGAAATTGTGCCCCCCATCAGCGCCGCGAGACGAGCACAGATGTTGAGGCCCAGCCCAGTGCCGCCGAACTTGCGGGTCGTCGACGCATCGGCTTGAACGTACGCTTCGAACACTTTGGCTTGCTGTTCCGCGGCGATGCCGATTCCGGTGTCTTCGACCCGAATGCGCAGCTCCGGGCTTGGTGTCGTCTCGGCCGTCAGCTCGACCAACACGCGCACATGGCCGCTCTCAGTAAACTTGACCGCGTTGCCCACCAGGTTGGCGACGATTTGCCGCACACGCGCGGCGTCGCCAACCAGCCAGGCCGGAACCTCGGTCGGCCGAACGAGGTCGAACCGCAGACCCTTGGCCTGTGCGGGGGCGGAGAACACGGTCACGACGGAAAGCACGTCCTCGGCGAGATTGAACGGAGCGTGTTCGATCTCCAGTCGCCCCGACTCGATCTTGGCGAGATCCAACAAGTCATCGAGCAAGCCGATCAGCGCCTTGGAGGATTGGACCACCGTCTCAACGCAGTCGCGTTGGTAGTCATCGAGGACAGTCTGACGCAACAGCTCGGACATCCCCAACACCCCATTCATCGGGGTGCGGATCTCGTGGCTCATCATCGACAAGAACTGAGACTTAGCTCGAGTCGCGGCTTCGGCCGCCGCCTTGGCCTCGCTCAGCTGCTTGACCGTGGTCCGAAGCAACGTCTCCGAGGCTCTCCGGCGCGCCAACTCGTCTCGGAGCGCAAGCTCCAAGTTGACCTTCGTGGACGAGTCGTGGAGCGCCTTGAGCAGCGTGGCCCGCGACAGGTCTTCCTTGGAGACATAGTCGTTCGCCCCACTACGCATCGCTTCCACCACGACGTCTTGGCGTTGCGCCCCTGAGAGCATCACAATCGGCAGCCGCTCGCCGCCATCCGCCGCCCGCAACGCGCGGATGAAGTCGATGCCGCTTTCGCCGAGCAGGTTGTAGTCGACGAGCACGCAGTCGGGGCTGGGATCGGCCAGGGCCAGGCGCAGTGCGTCCGCCACGTTGGCGGCCTCGATGAGCACGTGCTCCGCGGAGCGCCGCGTTCGGAGCATGCGATGCAAGAGAGCGCGGTCTTGCTCGTCATCGTCGACAATGAGGATGCGCATGGCGTCCGATTCCCACCGCCCGTACGCGTCGGCGACAACGCAGTGCGGGCCCAGGAACTCGGCCTGAACCGAGCGGAACTTGAGCCCAGTGCGGAGGAATTGCGCCCCACGCCTGATCGTGCCCCACCGAGGCTAGTCAGGTGTTGGCCGGTCAGTCGACGAAGGTCTCGCGGACGGCCGGACCGTGCGACTCTCGTTCGCCGCCACGCCGGCTGGTGAGGGAACTGGGCCACGACAGGGAGAGACCGGCCGGACCGTGCGACCTTCGTCGTCACGCCGGCTCGTGACGGAACTGGGCCACGACAGGGAGAGGCCGGACCGGTTCGGTGCACTGCCTCGCAGCCGGCCCCTTCGCCCGTCGAGGCGTGCCAAACAACCGAGAGGCGGTCGGACCCATGGACACGCCGCCGCGCAGTCGGAGCCGGCGAGCCGCGGTTGAGGATACGCTACGCGGCCCAATGGCAGCGGCGACCCGCACCGACCGCGCGCAGCCCGACGCCGCCCCGGGCAGCTAGCCGGCCGCCGCTCGGGCCCTACGCGGCCGCCGTGGCGGTCTTGGCCGCCCGGCTCGCTCCCCGCTCGCGCTCACGCCCGGGCCCTTTGCCACCGGAGGCACCGGGGGTCACGCTCGCGCCGACCGACGACGCCGCACCAGCGGTTTCCGCCGACTCGACATCGCGCAAGATCTCCTCGGCCCGCTCGGGATGGGCCCGCAGCCACTCCAGCACGGCGGTCCGTCCCTGACCAAGCTTGGTGTCGCCGCGGCTAAACCAGCTGCCAGACTGGCGCACAGCCCCGTGCGCCAACGCGAGATCGAGCAGCTCCGCCTCTCGGCTGATTCCGCGGCCAAACGCGATCTCGAACTCGGCGGTGGCGAACGGCGGTGCGCACTTGTTTTTGGCCACCTTCACGCGCGTGCGACTGCCGACTGCAACGTCTCCGTCCTTGAGGGTGGCGATGCGGCGAATGTCGAGTCGGACGCTCGCGTAGTACTTCAGCGCGTTGCCGCCGGTGGTGACCTCGGGCGATCCAAAGCTCACGCCGATCTTGTGACGCAGCTGATTGATGAACACGACCATGGTGTTCGTCTGGGCCGCGAGACCCGCCAGTTTGCGCATGGCCTGACTCATCAGCCGCGCCTGCAGCCCGACGTGTTGATCGCCCATGTCGCCCTCAAGCTCGGCCTTCGGAATCAGCGCGGCCACCGAATCGACCACAATGATGCCGACCGCCCCGGTTCGCGCCAGCGTGTCGACGATCTCCAACGCTTGCTCGCCGCAATCGGGCTGGCTCACCAGCAACTCGTCGAGCCGCACGCCGAGGGCGGACGCGTAGCGGGTGTCGAGGGCGTGCTCGGCATCGATGAACGCGGCGACGAGCCCTTGTCGTTGCGCCTGGGCCAACAGATGCAGGGTCAACGTGGTCTTGCCCGACGCCTCGGGTCCGTAGATCTCGACGATGCGACCTCGCGGTAGTCCCTTGATGCCGAGCGCTCGATCGAGGGTAAGCGAGCCCGTCGAGATCGCGTCTTGCTGCCCTCGATGGTCGGGGTCACCCCCCAAGGCCATCAGCGCCCCTTTCCCGAAGCGTTCGCAGATGGTGTCGATCGTTTTCAGGATCGCCGAACGCACGGGGTGCGTCGCGGCGGTCTTGGCTGGAGTTTTGGTACGTGCACTCATACGCGACAGCCCTGCGGGCCCCGTGCCCGCGGAAAAACGCCGCGATCCCGACCGGTTGGACCGGATGATGGCGACGGCGTCCGAGGAGCCGTCCGGACCTGTCCGACCAGTCGTCACCGAACAAGCACCTCGCCGTGCGCAGGATCAGTCGGCGCGCCCAGCCGGCGGCGGCCAAGAACGCGACAGGTGCGCGCGAGAGCGCGAGTCCGCACAACCGCGAGCCGAGCCGGCCCTCGTACAATGCTTGACAAATGATTTTGCTAATCATATTCAGTTTCATATGAAAGTTCCCGGCTCCTCTCGTGTCGTGCTCGCGCAGCTCGACGTCTGCACCGTCGAGCTATGCGCCTGCGACACCATCCACCTCAGCGTGGGCCCGGCGTCGATCCGGCTGTATCCCCAGGTCGCCCACGTGCTCTTACACACGCTGAGTCGCGCGCTCGAGCAAGCACATGCCCGGTTCGGACACCTCGACCCCGAACAAAGCGCGGCCGTCTTCGCGCAAGCGGCGAACTCAGGCGAAGCGGTGCACTGATCGAGCCCGAACGAGGTCCGGGCTCGATTCGTGCACCGCGACCCCGCGCGTGCGGATGAGGTCGACCCAACGGGCTCGGCCCGGTCGGCCCGGCTCGCGCAGCGGGTGTCGCAGACGGCATCGCAACCTCGGGCACGGAGCCCGCGCAAGCGACTCGGCCGGACGCCGCGCACCGCCGCGAGCGGACGGGCTGTGTCTGATCGAGCGCCTGATTCGCCGTGGCCGGCCAAATCGTCGGCCAAGCATCCTCGTAGGCCCCGGGATTCCGCGACGCGCTGCGTTCTGAGTCAGCGCCACGCAACGAAGACCCGCTGGGCGATTAGCATGCGGGACATGGGCAACCACCTCCCCCCGCTCATCCACGCGTACGTCCAGCGCTACGTTCCCGAGACCCTTCGGGGGCTGCGCCGCACGACGCTACTGCACCAAACCGGCGAGATCCGCCTGGCGCCGGATCGCGACTGGATCCCGTTTACCGCCGAGCAGACGATCGAATCGACGCGAACGGAATTCGTTTGGCATGCGCGTTTCAAGATGGCGCCGTTGCTCACGGGCGTCGTGGAGGACGCGTTTGAGAGCGGCGAAGGCCGCCTCGACGCCAAGATCTGGGGCATGATCCCCGTGGCCCATGCCCGCGGCGTGGACGTAGATCGAGGTGAGGCTCAGCGCTACCTCAGCGAGCTCGCCTGGTGTCCCACGGCCTTCGAGCTCAACCCGGAACTGAACTACATCGAGGTCGACGAGCGCACCGTCCGGGTCTGGGTGCACGACGAGCAGACGTACGTCGATCTCCTGTTTGGCGCGGACGGAGAACTCGCAGGCGCCCGCACAACAACGCGAGTACGAGGCGACGTAGGGCCACAGCCCTGGGAAGGACACTTTTCCGAGTACCGGGATTTCGGCGGCATTCAAGCGCCCGCGCGTGGAGAGGTCTGGTGGGACGGGCCGGACGGACGATTTCTCTACTGGCGGGGCGAGGTGGTGCAACTCCAGCTCCGTGAGTCCAACTGAGGGCGCCGCCGCCGGGCCGGGCTTCGCCCCTCGTTCGCAGCCAAGTAGAGCCGCCTGTGGCTCGGCCCCGTCGACTGCATCGCGGGCCCGACTGACCGCGACGGGTCGCCATCATCGCTCGCGCAATCACGCGCCGCCCCCAAGTGCCCATCCACGCCGGCTAGGACGCGGGCGCCAGACGATCGGGCAGACGGCGAAGGTTGGCCGCGGCGGCAACATGCCGGGCTTCAATGGTCGACTGCGGTTCGGCGTCGGGTTCGAGATCGGCCACCGTCCGCGCAATTCGACGCAAACGATGTTGCACCCGAGGGCTAAGATGTCGGGCTAACGCCACGCTTTCGAGCAAACGCTCGGCCTCCGCCGTGAGCCGACAGTACCGCTCGAGTTGCCGGACGTGACCGTTGAGATCGGCGTTGGTACGAAACGGGGAACCCGCGAACCGGCGCCGCTGGCAGTCCCAGGCGACCTCGATCCGCGCTCGCACCACGCGACTCGACTCCGGCGTGGGTGCCCGACGCAGGTCCTCGGCGCTGACAGGCAACACCGGCACCACCAGATCCATGCGGTCCACGAGCGGGCCGGAGAGCCGACGCTGGTAACGCTCAATCGCCTGCACGCTGTCCGTACAAGCGCGCTCCGGGTGCCCGGAGTAACCGCACGGACACGGATTCATCGCGGCCATCAGCTGGAACCGCGCCGGGAATCGGACGTGATGGCCCGCGCGAACAAGACTGACCACGCCGTCTTCGAGCGGCTCGCGCAGCCCCTCGAGGCAAGCCCGGGAAAACTCCGGGAGCTCGTCCAAGAAGAGGACTCCACGGTGGGCCAAGCTCACCTCGCCCGGGCGAGGCGGCGTGCCGCCTCCGAGCAGCCCCGCCGCGCTCACTGAATGGTGGGGCATACGCACCGGGACCCGGCGAGCCAAACTGGTGGCGACATCGCCTCGGGCCACGCTGTGGATCTTGGTGACCTGCAGCGCCCACTCCGGCTCGAGCGGGGGAAAAAGCCCGGCGACCCGACGCGCGAGCATGGTCTTGCCCACGCCCGGCGGACCGTGCAGCAACAAGTTGTGCCCGCCGGCGACCATCACTTCGACCGCGTAGCGGGCCATGGTCTGCCCACGCACGTCCGCCAAGTCGGGCAGCTCAGCCCCGCTTTGGTCGGTCGCGTCGGGCGGAGCTGGTGTGGCCTTGGGGGCCGAGCGTTCCCCTCGCAAGTGGGCGATGAGGTCGGGCAGCGACCCCACGGTCAACACCTCGAGATCGGGAATCATGGCGGCCTCTCGCTGATTGCCGGCGGCCACGAGCATCGAACGAAAACCGTTGCGCCGCGCACACTCGGCCACGACCAGCGCACCACGGGCCGGCCGCAGTGTCCCGTCGAGCGCAAGCTCTCCCCACAGGACACACCGGCTCAACGATTCGACGGGCACGACGCCGTGGGCCGCCAGCAACGCGGCCGCAATGGCGAGATCCAGACCCGGGCTGTCCTTGCGGCGATCGGCCGGGGCGAGATTCACGATCTGACGCCGCGGTCGAATTTCGTGGCCGCAATGGCCCAACGCCGTCTTGACCCGTTCCCGTGCCTCGTTGAGAGCCCCCGTCGTCTGCCCGACCAACGTGAGCCCCGGAATGCCAAGCCCGACATGAGCCTCGACGGTGACAATGTACCCCTCGACCCCGAGGATACTCGCAGAGTAGCTACGGCTGAGCATGCGCCACCACCAATGCAAGCCGAGGGGCAGCGAACCGAGACGGTCCGTCGCGCCAGAAAGCCAACGGTATGGGTGACCTAGCCGCCTCGAGGCCTCGCGGCGGGGCCCGCGATGGCCGGTCCGACGTCGCCCCCTGACCGGCCGACCGGACACCGCCGGCCCGGCCGCGTGGCTACCGGCACCGTCAGACCAGTCGGCGACCCGAAGCTCGCTCAACGCCGCGCGTCACGAAACCGGCTCACGGACATCAGGATCCCCAAGGCCGACATCATCGTAATGACGTTGGACCCGCCGTGGGTGAAAAACGGCAGGGGCAAGCCGGTGTTGGGGAACAGCTCCAACACCACGCCCACATTGAAGACCACGTGCCAAAAGAACATGGCGGCGACGCCGATGCTGAGCACCGCGCCCATGCGGTCGCGAGCTTGCGAGGCGAGATTGATCGCCCACAACACCAGGCACAGGTACAGCGCCAACAACGTCGTCGTCCCCACGAAGCCCCACTCCTCGGCGAACACCGCAAACGCGAAGTCGGACTCACCGTACGGGACGAAGTCCAAGATGTTTTGGGTGCCCTGACCCACGCCGCGACCGAACAAGCCCCCGTTCCCCACCGCGGTTCGGGCCTGCAAAATCTGATACCCGCCTTGCTCCGGGTAGGTCTCGGGAGACAACCACACGTCAATGCGTTGGCGCTGATAGTTTTTGAGTGCACTTTGCCACGCGACCATAAATCCCAACACCCCCAGCGTGAGCAGCCCGAGGGTGCCCTTGAGGGTCAGTCGAGTGGCAGCGAAGATGCTGATGCCGATGACGGTCAGCATAATCCCGGTGCTCAACGCAGGCTGACGGATCACCAGCAGCGCCGGCACCCCGACCATCAGCAACGGGTAGAACACGCCCGGCAGCAGACGACGTTTGCCCTCGGTGCCGTCTTGTAGATAGCGCGCCAGCCCGATGACCAACAGCAGCTTCATCAGCTCGGAGGGCTGAAATCGAAACAAACCGAGATCGAGCCAGCGCTGCGCGGAGTTGATCATCACCCCCTGCACCGAGACCATGATCACCAACCCCACCCCCGCGCCGTACACGATGTACGCGACCCGGTGAAACACGCGGTAGTCGATCATCGCCAGTCCGCCCATGATCACGCTGCCGATCACCACCCAGTTGGCCTGGTCGCGCACGTAGCCGTGCCACTGGCCCCCGCCCGCGCTGCGCAAGTTGATCAACCCGAGGGTCACGATGCACACCGTCAAAAACACGATGACCCAGTCGACTTCGTGCCACAGCCGGGCCCAAAACCCGCTCGGCCGCACCAGGGAGCGTCTCATCGCGCGCCGCCTTCCTCGTTGGCACGCACGTGGCTGGCACCGGGCAATGGCGGAGGCACCCCCACCGCCCGCGGGCGAGCGCTGCCGCCGGCAGTCTGCGTGCCGAGGTAGTACTCGAGCAGGTGCGTGACGATGGGCGCGGCCGCATCGGCGCCAGCTCCGCCGTGCGCCACCAAAGCGACCACCACCACCTCGGGATCATCGTAGGGCGCGAAGCCAGCGAACCACGCGTGGTCTTTGGTCGTGTCCCAGCCCTCGACCTGCTCCGCGGGATCTTTGCGACGACGCCGTTTGCCGACCTCCGCCGTGCCGGTTTTGCCGGCGATCACCACGCTGTCGGGTCGCTGTGAGTACGCCGTCCCCAGCGGGTCGTTGACGACCCCCCACAGTCCCCTGCGAATGCGGCCGAGGTCGAATGCATTGATCACCGGCGGCTGAGTTTGGACCTCCACCCGGTTGTCGAGCACCACCTTGCCGTCGTAGGTCTCAATACGATCGACCAATGAGGGCGTCACGACGCGACCGCCGTTGGCCAACGCGGCGTACAGCACCCCGACCTGCAAGACCGTCGCTTTCACGTTGCCTTGTCCGATCGCACTGTTGAGCAGCACGCCGCGTTGAAATCGGCCCTGTCGCGATTCGAGGGCCTCGGTGGGCACGATGCCCTTGGCCTCCGAGTTGATCCCCAACCCGGTGCGGTCACCCATGCCCAAGCGCCGGGCCATGCGCTCCATTTTCGCCAGTGTGAGGTTCTTGTTCATCGTCAGATGCCAAAAGTACACATTGCACGACTGGACGATGGCGCTTTCCAAGTTCACGGTCCCGTGCCGGTGACTGTCTCGGTGTCGCCGGCCGCCGTAGTCGATGTAGCCTTCGCACTCGATCTCCTCTTCGGGATCGAAACTCGGATCTTCGAGCACCGCCAACGCCGACACCACTTTGTAGGTCGACCCCGGAAAGTAGATCTCTTGCACCGTCTTGTCGACAAAGGGCTTGAACGGGCTTTCCAGCCATTCACGAAACACGGCCGTGGTAATCGGCTGCTCCCAGCGATTGGGGTCGATGACCGGCACCGAGACCATGGCCAAGATCCGCCCCGTATTGACCTCGAGGGCCACCACTCCCGCGGCACGAGTGTCCGCCAGCGTCTCGTACGCCTCACGCTGCAAGTCCAAGTCGAGACTGAGATGGATGTCTTGACCCGGGATAGGGTCACGCGGTAGCGGAAGCGCCGCCAGGGCGTGCGCCGGCGGATCGGCGAGCGGGATGCCCAACGCGTTGACCACCCGCGAACGGCGACCCACCCGCCCTCGCAGATAGTTTTCCCACTGGCGCTCGATGCCGGTTTTCCCTACGCGATCGCCGGGGCGATACCCCGCCTGCGGTGAAGCATCGAGCTGTTCGGGCGAGATCTCGCGCATGTAGCCCGTGATCGAAGCCGTGGTCGGCCCCTGAGAGTAGTGGCGGATCGCCGATTCGCGGATCTCGACCCAACGATTGAGCCCTTCTCGCGTTTGAATTCGGGCGTACTCGTCCCAGCTCAGGTTGCCTCGCACCGAGACCGCGTAGCGTCCCGCCTGCTTGTCCTCGCGCAGTTGCTTGATGTTGGCGACGAACCGGGCCTCGTCGTCGAGGTCGGCGAAGTCGAGCAGGCTGGCCAGACGCACGATATCTTCGTCGCTGACCGGATCACGGCGGTAGACGGGACGGCCATCCGCACGCAGCTCGTCAATGACTTTGGGCCGCGCCGTGACAAACAGCGCGTACGCGGGCCGATCACGAGCGAGCAGGTTTTCCCCCGCCGCGAACACCCGACCCCGCGGTGCGGGTACCGTAATCGAGTCCGTGAAGTTGCGCTCCGCTTTGCGAGCGAAGTTCTCGCCCTCGAGCACCTGAAGCTGAAACAGTCGCGCGACCAGACCGGCAAACACCAGCATCGCCACGAAGGCCATCGTGTGAAAGCGAACGCGAAGTCGACGCTTGTCGCCGGCCGCCGTCTGCACTAGCGCCCCCTGTCCAAACGGGGATCCGTCGACAGGGGCCGTAGCCCGAACCAAGACGACGCGATATCCAACGCAAACCACACCGGATAGGTGGCCAGCGCGGTCGCGAGTGCGTGCCACCCCACGTCCGCGAAGGCCAGGTTGAGCGCCCCTCGGTGCAGCTCGAAGGCTTCGGCCAGCCCCCACAGCACGCCCCAAGTGACCGCGTCGAGCACGACCAACGCGACGGCACTCGCCACCATGCGGCTGACGAGTCCCGGCAGCGCGATGCGACGCGAGACGTGATGCAAGCCGACGAACATGACCGCGTGACTCAACGTCAGCGTGCCCGATGGCGCCCCCTGGTGCAGGTCTTCGAGATAGCCCAGCGCCATCGCGATCGTCAGCCCAAACCCCTGGCTGTCGCGGGGCCCAGTAAATGCGAGGTGCACCAGCAGAATCGTGCTGGTGCTTGGCAGCATCACCGTCAGCCCGAACACCGCGGCAAGCGCTGGCACGGCCGCCGCCAGCACCCAACCGAGCCCGAGATAGATCAATGCGCGAAACATGTTGCTACCGCCGACGATCCACGAGCGACCGAGAAGCTGGGGCCAAACCCGGCCCTCGAGCGATGCGCGAAGCGGCGGGTCGCGACCGCGGCGACCAACCGCCGCTGGGTCGGCTCGACCGCCCAGTCTGGCGCCCACGGCAACGTGCGCCAGCGCCGTGCAGCGCCCCGCGAGGGGTCCGGAGACTGGTTGAACGGCACGCCTCGCTCCAGTGTGGCATCACTGCACCGGCTGTACGCCCATTCCTGCCTTCGGACGTCGTTGCGTCCCGGCTTCCGGGTCGGGATCGGGGGCGGTGGCCAGCACCACCCAAACCATCCGCAGGTGATCGAAGCGCACGGTGGGCACGACCTCGACCACCTGCACCTCGCCGCCCTCGTCGATTTTGCGATCGACTCGGACCACGCGACCCACCGGATGGCCCTTGGGAAACAGATCGTCAGCCCCGCTGGTTTGAATCAGGTCCCCCTCCGCTACCGGTTTCTCGCTGACGATCTCGACCTGACAGCGATCCTCGCCCATCCCCTGGAGGATGCCGGGGGCTTTGGTGCGGGCGATCTCCACCGCAATGTGACTCGCCGGGTCGGTGATCAGCACCACGTGGGACCGCTCATCGTGGGCCTTCTCGATGCGACCCACAATTCCGTCTGCCGACAGGACCGCCATCTCGGGCCGGAGAAAGTCCGCGCCCCGGTCGATGGCGATCTTGACCACGCGGAAGAATGGAGATTGTTCGACGCCGACGACTTCGGCGGCTAGGAGGTCCTCGGGCACGTTGTCTCGCAGCTGCAACGAACGCCGCAGCTCGCGATTTTCTTCCTCGAGCCGCTGAAGATCCGCGAGGCGTCGGCGGTACACGCGGTTTTCCTGCTCGAGCTGTTCCCGCTGCTCGAGTGCTCGCGCTTGAAACACCCAGCGCTCGAAGAACGACGACAGCCAGCGCGCGGAGTAGGTGATACCAGCCTCCAGCGGCGCCCCGATCCGCCACACGGCCCGATCAAACGCGCTCATCTGGTAGCGGTTTTGGACCGACGTCCGCAGCAGGGCCAACGGGACCAGCAGCAACAACGCGACCAGTATGCCGTTGCGGACGCTTCGAAACGATACGCGCACGCCGAGCCTCGCTACTCGAGCGCCACGTCGCGCAACACATCGAGCTCATCGAGCGCGGCACCCGAGCCCAACACCACGGCAAACTCGGGCTCATCGCACAAAAACACGGGCAAGCCGGTTTCATCCGAGAGCAAGACGTCGAGGTTGCGCAGCTTCGAGCCGCCGCCGGTCAGCACGATGCCCTTGTCGACAATGTCGGCGCACAACTCGGGTGGAGCCCGTTCCAGCACGCCTCGAACGGCGTCGACGATCGCGGCCACCGGCTCGCTCAGCGCGTCGCGGATCTCCTTCGAATCGATCACGACCGTTTTGGGCACGCCGGCGACAAGATCCCGGCCCTTGACCTCCATCGTCATCACCACGTCCGTCGGCGCCGCAGTGCCGATCTCGATCTTCACCTTTTCCGCCGTGCGCTCCCCGATGAGCAAGTTGTACTTGCGCTTGATGTGGGCCACGATCGCTTCATCCATCTTGTCTCCGCCCACGCGGACACTTTTGCACGCGACGATGCCGGCCAAGGAGATCACGGCCACCTCCGCCGTACCTCCCCCGATGTCGACCACCATGTTGCCGCCCGGTTCGGTGATCGGCAGCCCCGAGCCGATCGCGGCGGCCATCGGTTCCTCGATGAGAAAGACCTCTCGGGCCCCGGCGGCGAGCGCCGAGTCACGCACAGCCCGTTTCTCCACCTCGGTGATGCCCGATGGGACACAGATGATGATCCGGGGTCGAGCCAGGGTCTGACGGTTGTGCGCCCGATTGATAAAGTGGCGCATCATCGCTTCGGTGACTTCGAAATCGGCGATGACCCCATCTTTCATCGGACGAATCGCCACCACGTTGCCAGGCGTGCGGCCCAGCATCTCTTTGGCTTCCTTGCCGACGGCCAGCACCCGCTTGATCGCGCCGCCTTGTTTTTGCACCGCCACCACGCTCGGCTCGTGCGCGACGATGCCCTTCCCGCGCACGTAGGTCAGCGTGGTCGCGGTGCCGAGATCGATGGCCAGATCGTTGGAGAACAGGCCGTATACCCAGTCAAAAAGCATGCGAAGCGCGCACCAAGGTGGCCGCCGCCGGTGCCGAGGCGATCGGCATCGCGGAAGGACCCAGGAATACACGCCCGTACGCGCCCGAGCAAGCACCGCCGCCCCGGCTCGGCCAGCGCCACCGGGCTCGCGAGCGGGTGGCGGGACTCGCACAGCCTCCGGCCGCGGCCGCCCGACGCCGAGGCTCGCCAGTCCCGCCGCTCCACGGGCTGACGGATCGCATCGACGCGATGAACGGCCGCGTTCCATCGCGTCGCGCTGGCGTAGCTGGCGCTGTTCGGCCTGAGCCACAGCTTCGAAGCGAGCGTGGACGAGCCCGCTGGGTTACCTTCCCCCGGCCATGCTCCACTCTCTTCGCAAGTCGTCGACCAGCGTGTTCGCGTGGTTGCTACTTGGAGCTCTCGCGCTGGTCTTCGGTTTGAGCTTCGGCCTCCCCAGCGACACGTTGACCCTCGGTGACCGACCGTTGGCACGCGTGCACGGAGAGCGGGTCAACCGAGACGACTTCGTCTACCAGTTCAACGCCGTCTCGAGCTTCGTCCGGGTGCCGCAGGACGAGAAGCTGCAGCAGCTGCTCGGCGTGCGCGAGGAAGTGCTCGATTCCCTCGTGGAGCGCCTGGTGCTGGCGAATGTGGCCGAGTCGCTGGGACTTCGTGCAGTCGAACGAGACGCCGAGCTGCTCACCGCCGACGGCCACGTGATCGTGTTGGGCAATACGAGATACTGGCTGGGGGACAGCAAGTTTAACTACGAACGCTTCACCCAGGGATTGCTACGGAACCTGCAGGTGAGTCAGTCGCGTTACCTCGAGTTCCAGCGGCAAGAGATCTTGGCCCGTACCGTCCGCGACCTCGTCGCGGCCAGCACCACGGTGGCCCCGAGCGCGATTCGAGAGGCGTACGACGAGCAAGCCAACCAGCTGTCCCTACACTACGCCCAGTTCCAGGCGGCCGACTACGCCAAACGGGTCGATCCAACTCCCGAACAACTCGCCGACCACGTTGCGGCCCACCGCGACGCCCTTCTCCAAGAATACGGTAAAGCGGGCGCTCGCTTCTCGAAGCTACCCGCCCGCGCGCGCGTACGGGCGATCCGAGTCGACCTCCCGCCGGCTCCCGACGACTCGGCGGATGCCGCGACCCAGGCCGCCCACCGCAAGGCCGTCGCGGCCGCCCGCACTCGGCTTGAGCAAGCCAAGCGTCGCATCGACAACGGGGAAACCTTCGCCTCCGTCGCGCGCGTCACCACCGACGACGCGGCGAGCCGCGATCGCGGCGGGGATCTCGGCTGGGTCAACGTCGAAGGCACGGGAAGCGGACAAGAGCCGGCCGTCGACGACGCCATCGAGGCGCTCGAGGTCGGAGCCGTCTCGGGAATCGTCACGGGCGAAGAGGCCCTCTACCTGGTGGCGCTGGTCGGTCGCCGGGAAGCCGGGGACGTCCCGGAAGGCGAGGCGCTCCTCGAGCTCGCCGAAGACGCTGTCCGCGCAGCGCAGGGCCGGTTACTCGCCCAGCAAGCGGCCGCGCAAGCACTGGCAGCCCTGCGCGGCGGCAAGACGATGGCCGACGTGTTCGACGCCCCGGGCGAGACGGGATCCAGCGACCTTGCGAACACGCCGATCGAGGAGCTCCTCGATGCGGCCGCAAAACGGGCCGAGGACCAGCCCCCGGCCGAAACGGCCCAGCCATTCGCTCCCGAGCTCAAAACCAGTGGGCTGTTCGCCAAGTCCGCCCCGGTGCCCGGGCTCGGATCAGCCCCCAAGATCGTGCAGGCCGCCTGGGCGACCGAGGGCACCCCCGAGTTTCTCGACGAGGCATTCGAGCGACCCGACGGATTCGTCATCGTCGGGGTGGACGAGCGTCGGGCGGGCACCGACGAAGAATTCGCGGAGCAGCGCGACGACATTGCGCGCCGCCTGGTCGATCGCAAAGCGGCGATGCTGACCGCATCGTTCACCAAGCGTCGTTGCTTGGACGACAAGGAAGCGGGGAAGGTGGAAGTCGACGATGCGCAGGCCCGCTCGCTGCTGACGTACAACCTCGGCGCCGACGAGAAGGTCGCCCCTCCGAAGCCATACGCCGTTTGCGATCGCGCCGGCATGCGCGGCGCCTTGCTGCGACAGGCCCGGTTCCTCGGCGGCTAAACGGTCGGACTCGTCACGTCGGCGGTTCACCGCCGGTGTCCCGCCCCGCGCCACGCAGCTCGACGCAGGGCGCATCGTCCGGGGTCACCTCCGCCGGCACCGCGACGTGAGGTTGGCGCGACGACGCCCTCGTGCGTCCGCGGGCACCATCCGATCTGCCGGTTGCGCCGCTTGCCGGTTGCCCCGCTTGCCGGTCGCCCCGCCGGCCGGTCGCCCCGCCGGCGGCGACGGAGCCAAGGCGGGACCGAACCGTCTGAGCGACGCGATGGGCTCGACCTCAACCGCGCCCCGGGTCTAGTCACGGGTCCCCGAGCGGGACGCTGACGGTGCGTCCGTGTCCGTCGCGGTGCGTCACGGGACCGCGCAGGCCTATCCGCGCTCACACGAAAGGGAGGTTCCCCGACCGCACTCCGGCGGGCCCTCGCCCAGTCGCGGACACACCCGCGCCCGCGCCCGCAGATCCGAACTTCGACGGTCGGACGTCGTTGCATCTCGCGGTTTCCCCATCAACCTCTTTTCATCCCAGACTTTTGGGTAACAGAAAACACTCAAAAACAACCGCTCAATCCTGGAGTTCCCCGCCATGTACCGCCAAGTCCGTCGAGTTTCCGCATCCTTGTTCGCTCTCTCCGGCCTCTGGCTTGTGGCCTGTGATGGGCCCGAGTCGTCCGAGAACCACGACGAGAGCCTCGTCGATTCCTCCGAGGCGGGCGAAGCGACCATCACCCGCAGCGTCGCCCTCAACAACGGGTTGTCGGTCGGCAACGGATTGTCGGTTGGCAACGGCCTCGCCGTCGGCAACGGCATCTCTTTGGGCAACGGACTGGCCGTCGGCAACGGACTCGCGCTGAGCAACGGACTCGCGCTAAGCAATGGCCTCGCCGTCGGCAACGGTCTGGCCGTCGGCAACGGGCTCGCGTTTAGCAACGGCTTGGCCGTCGGCAACGGCTTCAACGCCAGCGAGGCGGGTCAGAAGTTTCTCAAGTACATGGTCGAGTGTGCGTTGCCGCACGGCGACAGCATCACCAAGTCCGATCCCGTGCACGGTGGCAGCATCACGTACGAGGGCCTTGTCGGACTGGCCCCGGAGTGGAAGACCGGCGCCTGCGACGCCGACTGTCAAGAGTGGGTCTCGGCTTGTCTGCTCGCGCGGACCAACGCCAACGGGCAAAGCTTGAAGATCGACATCCGCGGCAGCCACCCCGCCGTGGGCCTGCACCCGCAACCTGGCTCGGATTTCGTGCTGGAAGAGGCCGCGTTCTTCGGCAACCTGTTCTCCGACCCGCCGCGCGCGTGGGCCTGCCAGGGGACCGAGGTGGTGTTCGGCATGTTCGACGGCCGAATCTGTTCAGACGGCGAATCGTGCGGCTTCGCCGACCCCGGCAACGGGCTGTGTCACAACAACTGCAGTCCCAAAGAAGCGGACGACGGTTTCACCAGCTGCACCGACGAGAACGACAACTGGCACCCCAATGTGCTGACCACATTCCTCAACCCCCACGTGTTGGCGGAGGGGTGTCCGGACGGCTGCGACGCGTGTGACGACGACGGCACCTGCGTTGTCATCTGCGCCGGAGACCAAGGCTGCGACGGCGAGGTGGTCAGCTGTCCCGATGGCGTCGATCGCTGCACCATCCAATGCGGCGCGACCTGGAGCGGAATTGCCACCAGCGAGCGAGGTTGCTACGGCGCGACGATCACCGCCACCGACGACTACGACCTGAGCATCGCGTGCACGGGCGACCAGTCATGCCGATACATGGAGGTTGACGCCGAAGTGGCCCCGTCGCTGAGCATCAGCTGCACCAACTTCGTCAGCTGTGGTGACATCGACGCCGTCGCCGGGCCCGATACGACCATGCAGCTCGACTGCTCGGGCGAGTACGCGTGCTACCAGTCCAAGCTGACCTGCTCCGGCGCGGGCTGTGAGGTGCAATGCGATGATGGCGGCGAGCCAACGCCTTGTCTCTACCCCGACATGGTGTGCAACGGCCAGCACATCGACGTGCCGATTCACACCGGAGCCTCCTGCAACGGCGGGTACACGGGCGCCGCGAACACCGGCAGCAGCGACGGCGGTTCGGACAGCGGCAGCTCCGACAGCGGCAGCTCCGACAGCGGCAGCTCCGACGGCGGCAGCAGCCTGCTGCCGGACGGTGACGGTTGCTCGGCACCCGCTGAGTGCGAGGGCGGCTACTGCTGGTCAGACTACACGAGCGGGGCCCAGCCCGAGACTTGTCACGACAGCTGCATCCCGGCGTGGTCCGGCAGCGCCTGGTGCCACGAGGACAACGACTGCTGCGGCGGCTTGAGCTGCGACTCTTGGGGCTACTGCCAGTAGTCAGCGCGTCGCGCAAGCGGCTCGACGGCGTCGCCCTTCCGGCCTGGAGGGCGAGCCGGGCGAGCCGCTCGTCGTTAACACCGGCCGGCGAAGATCGCCTCCGCCCGGCCGCTCCTCTTTAGGCGGGCAGGTCGACGAGTTCGACTGTCGCTGCGTCCAGCTCGGTGTTCAAAAACGCCGCCCCAACCCGTGCGAAGCGAGGCGTGGCGTCGGTGGCCATGAGATGTAGTCGGGGCGCCGAATCCTGCGTACACAGCCCGTGACGGTCGAGCGCGGCGCTGACTTCCAGCGCGGTGCAGTGGGCGGAGTCGACAATCTGCACCCGCGGTCCCACCACCCGTGCGATGACCGGGGCCAGCACGGGGAAGTGGGTGCAACCGAGAACCAAGCAGTCCGCCGGATTCTCGGCGTCGGTCTGCACCCAATGGCCCAGGTACCGCCGAGCCACCGCCTCCGCCGCCGCATCGTCAAACCAACCTTCCTCCGCCAGCGCCACGAACACGGAGCAAGCTTGCGAACGGACCCGAGCCGTCGGCCGCAACTCGGCGATGGCCCGCTCGTAGGCCCGCTCGGCGACGGTCCGCTCGGTCGCGATCACGAGTACGTGGCCGGTCCGACTCGCGACACAAGCCGCCTGCGCGCCGGGCCGAATCACGCCGACGACCGGCAATGGAGCAAATGTGCGGCGCAGGTGTTCGAGCGCGACCGCCGAAGCCGTGTTGCAAGCCACAACCAACAGCTTGATCCCACGGGCCACCAACACTCGGGTGGCTCGCTCGGCGTAGCGCCGCACCGTGTCGGAGCTCTTGGCACCGTAGGGTAGCCGCGCGGTGTCGCCGAGATACACGAACGACTCTCGCGGCAACGACTCGCGCAACGCTCGCAGCACCGTCAGGCCGCCCATGCCCGAGTCGAACACACCGATCGGGCCTCCGTTGTCGCCAGCCCCCATGTTAGGACCGAAGCGAAGGCCTAACCTCACGGGTGCGGCCGCCAGCGGGTCGCTCAAGGACCGCGCGGCCTG
>QKPP01000047.1 GCA_006508105.1 Myxococcales bacterium FL481
CTCGCGCTTTTTGTCCTCCATCGAACCCGCCGAATCGTAGTCGATGACTCGACCTTGGCGCTCGCTGAGGGTCGAGCTTCGCATCTCTTCGATGATCTCAGGCAGCGTCGTGGCGCGGGACTCGATGGCACCGGTCAGCGGGTAACAGCCGAGCGTCCGGAACCGAACCCACTTCTTCATCGGCTGCTCGTCCTCCAGCAAAGGCATGCGGTCATCGTCTCGCATGATCAACACGCCATCGCGATCCACCACTTCTCGTTCGGCGGCCAGGTAGAGCGGGACGATCGGGATCTGCTCCACGTGCACGTACTGCCACACATCAAGCTCGGTCCAGTTCGACAAGGGAAACACCCGAATGCTCTCACCTTTGTGCACGCGGGTGTTGTAGAGGTTCCACAGCTCGGGCCGCTGGTTCTTTGGATCCCAGCCGTGGTTTTTGTCACGGAACGAGAACACCCGCTCTTTGGCCCGAGACTTCTCCTCGTCCCGACGTGCCCCACCAAACGCCGCATCGAAGCGGTGCTTGTTGAGGGCCTGACGCAGCGCCTGCGTCTTCATGACATCGGTGTGCACGGCGCTCCCGTGCGTGATGGGGCCGATTCCCTGCGCGACCCCCTCTTGGTTGATGTGCACGATCAGGTCGACGCCCAGCCGCTTGGCCTCCGCGTCACGAAAGCGAATCATCTCGTTGAACTTCCACGTCGTGTCGATGTGCATCAACGGGAACGGCGGCTTGGCGGGATAAAACGCCTTCATGGCCAGGTGAAGCATCACCGACGAGTCTTTGCCGACCGAGTAGAGCATGACTGGGTTTTCGAACTCGGCCGCGACCTCGCGGATGATGTGGATGCTCTCGGCCTCGAGCTGCTGCAGGTGCGTGAGATTGTAGGCGGACATAAGCGGCTGCTTGCCGGCGCAGAGTAGCGAAACGTGGCGTTCCGTGCTGCTTGCGATTCGGCTGGAGTCGCTGTTATAGCGCGGGCACGTCCGCGCTGTGACATGCGAGGGTGACGGCGAGCGCGCTATGTCAAGCCGGCATACTCGACGACGCGAGACGTCCGTTCCAGCAAACCGACCCGGCTCGGCGATCGTCCGGGCGCCGAGCGAACGGAGCACAGAGCGCTGCGAAGCGAGGCATCACGCCGTCGCGCCCGAACCGCGCCGGCGGGCCGCCACGAGTTCGACGGGCTGCGGTGCGGTGGCGAGTCAACTCGCGAGGCGGCAACGGCCTTCGCCGGCGACCTCGTGGCATCCCGGTGCGACCTTGCGCAACACGCGCGGCTCGCCCTCCCTGGCGGCCGCAAGGCTGCCGGCGGGACAACGGCGGAGCCCGCGAGTGGGCTCGCTCGGCGACAAGCTCGAGTCGCGGCGAGCCCCATGCGGTCTCGGCCAGTTGTCCTACGTGCCGCAAAACGTCTGATAGTTGCGAAACGAGTCGGGGGGAGGCGCCTGAAAGGGAGCCAGGTCCGGCTGTTCTTCGTAGGGAGTTTGCACGGCCGCCACCAGTCGCTGAAACGGGCCCAAGTCCGCTGACTCCACGGCCGCATCCAGCGCTTCTTCCACCAGGTAGTTGCGGGGGATGATGGCGGGATTCGCATGCCGCATTCGGTCGCGGGCCGCGGCTCCCGGCTCGTCCCCGCGCGCACGCTCACATCGCGCGTCCCAACGAGCCCGCCACGCTTCCCACCCTCGTGCGCGCTCCAGCTCAGGGGGTAGGACCGCGGCGGCCGACAGGGCTCGGAACGTATTGGTGTAGTCGGCAGATGTCTCTTCCATCAGTTCCAACAAATCGGTAGCGAGCGACCGATCATCCTCACGCTGCCCGGGGAGCCCGAGCTTGTCTCGCATCATTTCGGTCCAAGCCTCGTTCATCCAAGTCTGAAACTGCGCCAGCCGTTCTTCGGCGATCGCCACCGCCCGGCTTCGACTGTCATCAATCAGCGGCAGGAGCGTCTCTGCAAACCGAGCCAGGTTCCAGCGAGCAATCCACGGTTGGTTTCCGAACGCATAGCGACCGCCCTCGTCGATCGAACTAAACACCGTGGCCGCGGCGTAGCTGTCGATGAAGGCACAAGGGCCGTAGTCAATGGTCTCGCCCGAGAGCGTCACATTATCCGTGTTCATGACGCCGTGCACGAAACCAACCCGCATCCAGGCCGCGACGAGAGCCGCCTGGCGCTTGGCCACCACGTCCCACAGTGCAAGGGCCGGACTCGACGCACGCGCCAGTTCCGGGTAGTGCCGGTCAACGGCGTGGTTGAGAAGCTGACGCAGATGCTTCGGTTCGTCGAGTGCGGCCGCGAATTCAAAGGTCCCGATGCGAATATGACTCGCCGCCACCCGGGTCAGGATTGCTCCAGGCAGGGGCTGGTCACGCAGCACGCGAGCCCCAGTGGTCACCACGGCCAAGCTACGGGTCGTGGGCACGTTCAGCGCCGCCATGGCTTCACTGATGACGTACTCGCGCAACATCGGCCCCAGTGTCGCTCGACCGTCTCCACCTCTCGAGTACGGCGTCCGGCCGGACCCCTTCAACTGAATATCCACTCGTCGTCCGGTGGGCGTGAGGTGTTCGCCCAAGACATGAGCCCGTCCGTCTCCCAACATGGTGAAGCCGCCGAACTGGTGTCCAGCGTAGGCCTGAGAAAAGGGAATCGACCCGTTCGGCAGGATCTGGCCGGAGAACAGCGCGGCTTTGGTCTCGGAGGCGAGACTCTCGAGGCGCAAGCCCAGTTCTTGCGCAAGCGAGTCGTTCACCACCACCACCTTTGGTTGCGGCGCGTGACTGGGATCGCCGAGGCGATAGAACACCGAAGGCAACTGCGTGTACTGCGTGTCGAAGCGAAATCCACTGCCGGTGATGAGATCTTGCTCTTCGGAGGACGGCCGTTCGTTTGGCATCCGATGCAGCGTGGCACTAGGGTGCGGCCTTGGCAACGCAGCCGTCGGCCCCGCGTTTGCGCGCCGGGACCCGCTCAGGCGGTCTACGGGTGCATCGCCCGGCACGGCGGGCGGCTTGCGCCGTGCGCCACCGGTCGCACGAACCGTCATCGAAGTGCGCTTGAGCTAGACTTCACCGGTTATGTCGGAGCCGCCCCGCCCGCTGGCCAACCTCTCGCCCGAAGAGCTGTCCACGTTGACCCGATCGACGGTGGGGCACTACGAGCAACGCGCCGCCGACTTCCGCGAGGGAACCAAGGACCACGACGTCTCGCAAAACGTCGAAGCGCTGCTTCGCCATCTCCCGGGACCGACCCAACAACGCATCCTCGATCTCGGCTGCGGACCCGGGCGCGACCTTGTCGCGTTCGTCGAACGTGGACACGTACCGGTCGGACTCGATGGCGCGGCCGCCTTCGTGGCGATGGCCCGCGCCGCAACCGGCTGCGAAGTTTGGCATCAGGATCTGTTGGCGCTGGAACTCCCTCCAGAACGGTTCGAGGGCATCTTCGCCAACGCGGTTCTTTTTCACGTACCGACCCAGGAACTGGTTCGGGTGCTCAAAGACCTCCGCCGAACGCTGGTTGCGGGCGGGGTGCTCTTCGCCAGCAACCCCCGCGGTCCCGATGTCGAGCACCAGCATGGGCGGCGGTATGGCTCCTATCTTACGCTCGAGACTTGGAGCCGCTTCGTCACCGCGGCCGGCTTTGAGCGACTGGACCACTATTTTCGACCGCCCGGACGCCCACGCGCAGAACAGCCGTGGCTCGCCACCGTCTGGCGCGCGCGCTAAGGCAGCCCAAGCCACCACCCCCGCGCAGTTGAATCTCGACCGCGAGCGACCACGACGAGCCTCGCCATTCGATTGGTGAATTGAGCAAGTATTCGTGGTCGCTTTCGCCAGCACTTGAATACAATCCCATTTTCAGTCCACCGATCCTCCTGCGCGGAGAGACTGCGTTGCGTGGACGTCGCGATGTAGCCCCAATCGACGCCAACGAACGGACGTTCACGAACGACCGTCAGTCATCGGGCGCCGGCTCGCGCACGGTCGGGCCGGAAGGGAGTAGCCTCACGGGCCCGGGTCGACCCGAACCGACCCTCACCGGAGACCACCGCATGCGGCTCGCTGTTTTTTCCTTTCCAATCTGTTCGCTGTTGCTGGCCGGCAGCCCCACCTCGGCCCGAGCGAGTTCACCGACGGCCGTCGGTCAGTCCGACGGGCACCAGGCGAACGAGGATGTCGGCAACGAAGGCCACGAAGACCAGGGCGCGGGGACCATCGACGGGAAAGAGCTCGATGGCCGCAATCTCGCCTGCTGGCATGAAGAGCCGCCGGCATGGAAGCCACAGAAATACTGCAACGGCGACCGCTATGACGTGCCGGAGGGAAAGATGCTGCTGGTCACTCCGTTCGTCGATAGAGGCCACTCGGTCGTCATCGGAGAGGGTCCCGACGGCGATATCTACACGCTTGGGGAAGACGGGACACTGCTGTTCGATGCGGATCCCAGCGTGCCCACCACGGCGACCGTGGTGCGAAACGCCACCTCGCTATCCTCGGTCTATCGTGCGGTCGGGCCGGTCCTGTGCATTCCCACTCCGAACCGAGGCGGATCTTACCGCTTTGGAGACCTAGAGCACCGCTGGACCGGAACCGTGACGGACGTGGCGGGCACCGCTCGCGTGGCGCTGCTGGTCGATGGAAGCAAACGAACGACGGTGGCCGTTGAGGAGGGCGCCTTCGATATCTCCACCAAAACGGTTATCGAGCCCGATGCGTTGGTCCGCTTGGTCGCCTCGGACTGGGACGGAGACCAGTTGCTGGGGATGGGGACCGTCGTCCCCTCGGATGACACAGTGGAGATCGCGATCGACGCTCCCGCCGAGCGCTCGGTCAACGTCAAACTCCGGGGCCTCAGAACGGAGTCGGCCGAGATCGATATCGCGGTGATGTTCGAAGGCCGGCCGTACTGGCCATCTCCAACTGGCTCCTACGGCCGGTATCGAACCCCGGTCGACCGCCCGGGCACGGTGTCTGTGGTGTTGCCCGCTCGCGAGGGATCGATGTCCGACGTCGATATTCGAGCCGCTGCCATCGCTGGATACAGCGGCGATGGCCTGGCGGGACGCAATGGTCAATACGCAGAGCGCCTCATCCGCAAGAGAAACTACATTCGGCTCTCCCTCCTCAAGGCGCCGGAACTCAACTTCCCCCACGCCCAGACCGCCGACCAAGCCCCCGACGTACCGCTGGACGGCCTCGATGTCGATTTCGGTCACAATGTCGCCTACCGCAAACGAACGATCCTGTCGGTGTTCGACATTTGCGCGCGCATCTACTGGTCCGCAGAGTTGGGTCAGCACACCACCGAGTTTCACCCGTTCAACCTCCCCGAGGCGCTTGGCGTCAGAAGCATCATCTACGAACTCCCAACGCGCTACACCGCGTTCAACTCCTACCAGCGCTACGGTCGGCGTTCGGAGTCCGTCAGTTCTGGCTACATCAATCCCCGCGGCGAGCTCGAATGTCCAGCGGTCACGCCGGACTGGCTCCTCGGTGAACATGTCGCCTTTGCCACCTCCGACTCCAGGCAGTGCCTCGCGGACGACTACCGCCTGGCGTTCGACCGCTGCGGTCGGTTCAGGCTATCGATCAACGGCGGAGACTTCATCAGCGGCAACTGTGGCGTCGTCGAGCCGACCGAGGACCCCGACCTGATGCGTCTCGTTTCGGATCGCCCGCTGTTCTACCTGTTGGGCGGGGAAACCGAAGTCATGGCGGAGCGGCTCGATCAACCGTTCCACGGCTTGGAGACAGTCGAGCTCTACGGAACCGAGGACCCGAGCGTCGCCGCCAGAATAGCTCGGCCCGCCGTGCGAGAGCGACTCGATGTACCACCCGCCCTCCAGGGAACCTACGAGGCCGCGTCGATGGAGTACTTCGTGTACCGCGACGACGGCGACGGCAACGTGGGCGGTCTGTTGACCGAGCTGCCGAGCGAGTCCATCGGTGATGGGCAGCCCGTTCGACGCCTCACCATCACGCTCGACGAGTTCGGCGGCTTCTTCCAGCGTCGCTACCGCGGCTTCGGGTTCCAAGTCCTCGACGGAACGCTCTACGAGCTCGACGCCACGTCAGCGATGGGCAGCTTCCATTCGACCGCCGGCGTATGCTCAGATCATGCCGCCGAAGCGGCTTTCGAGTTTGGCGTGGATTCTCTCACGCTCTCCACCTTCGCGTGGTCGTACGACACGAACGATTGGGATCGAGATGGCGACACCGACGACACCGTGTTCATCGAGGAACGGATTCCCGCCGTTCGCCCGGAGCCATAGGCCTGGAGGCTGGCCGCGAAGCGGCATCGCTCTCGGGCCGCCCACCGTACCGGCCGAGATGCGCCGGACCTCAGCGCGGCGTCCTCGCTGACGGCGGCATGTTCAACTCCCGTGCGCGAGGACGGCTGACCGGGTCCGCGAGGTGCGAGCGGTTTGCGCGGCGGCGGGCCGGCGCCAACGCCCCGCGTGACTCGCTGGCCGCCGCTGGGCGGTCGCACCCCGAGCCAAGCTGCCCGCGGTATCCAGTGGCGACAGCGACCGGCGGAGCGTACCGTCGACCGCATGAAAGCGTCAGATCTGCTCGTCCGTTGCCTCGAGGCTGAAGGCATCGATCACATCTTCGGCGTGCCCGGCGAGGAAAACGCGGACTTTATGATGTCACTGGAACGAAGCGACTCGATTCGCTTCGTTCTCACGCGTCACGAGCAAGGGGCCGCCTTTATGGCGGAGGTCTACGGACGCCTCACCGGCAACCCGGCGGGCTGTCTGGGCACGCTCGGTCCCGGTGCGACCAACTTGATTACGGGGGTGGCCAACGCCAACATGGATCGCGCCCCGATGCTGGTCCTGACGGGACAAGGGGAGTCGGACCGACTCCACAAAGAGTCGCATCAAGTCATGGACGTGGTCGCCATGTTCCGCCCCGTGACCAAGTGGGCGCACAGCGTGCTGAATCCACAAAGCCTTCCGGAGATGGTCCGCAAAGCAGTTCGGCTATCGCGGACGGAAAAACCTGGCGCCTGCCACCTCGAGTTGCCCGAGGACATCGCACGACTCGAGACGACCACGGCGCCCATTGAGCCCCGCCGGTTCCGCCGACCGGTCCCCGACGACAAAATCCTCGATCGAGCCTGGGCCCGCATTCGGGCCGCCAAGCGGCCGATCATCGTGGCGGGCAACGGGTGCGTGCGGCGACGCGCCAGCAAGCAGCTGCGCGAGTTCGTGGCCAAGACCGGGATCGGCGTTGTCAGCACGTTCATGGCCAAAGGTTGCGTGGACATGGACGACGAGACCTGTCTGTACACGATCGGTCTCGGTGCGCGAGACTATCCCAGCGAGGCCATCGCCCAAGCCGACCTCGTGGTCACCTTGGGGTACGACATGGTCGAATACCACCCTCGCCTATGGAACCCCGACGGAGACAAGGCGATCGTTCACTGCGACTTCATCCCGGCCGAGATCGACGAACACTATGCGATCGAGGTCGAAGTTGTGGGCGACTTGGCCCACACGCTTTGGATGCTCAACCAGCGCGCCGAGGCCGATCCGGTCCCACGTGACTACGACCATCGTCACACGCGTCTCGCCCGCGAGGCGTTGACCAAGGATATCGAGGCCCATCGTGACGACGACACCACCGGCACCATCCGCCCCCAAAAGGCCCTGTGGGACGTCCGCCAGGTGTTGGGCCCGCGGGACCTGCTGCTCAGCGACGTGGGCGCTCACAAGATGTGGATCGCTCGTCACTACCAGTGCCACGAGCCCAACACCTGCCTCATTCCCAACGGTTTTTGCTCGATGGGGTTCGCTCTCCCGGGAGCGATTGGCGCTCACTTCGTGGACTCGAGCCGCAAGATTCTTGCGATCTGCGGGGACGCCGGCTTCCTGATGAACGTGCAGGAGATGGAGACCGCGGCCCGCTACCGGACCAACATCACGGTGATGATCTGGGAGGATCAAGCGTACGGGTTGATCGCGTGGAAACAAGACAACCAGTTCGGCCGTCACACCGATCTCACGTTCGGAAACCCGGACTTCGTCCGCCTCGCCGAGGCCTTCGGATGGAAAGGTTTTCGTTGTACCCGCAGTGCGGAACTACAGACCACCCTGCGCACCGCACTCGACCATCCCGGCCCCAGCTTGCTCGTCATTCCCATCGACTACCGCGAAAACCAATTGCTCACACAACGCCTCGGCCACGTCGAGCTCCCCTTATAAGGCGCGTCCCATGACCCCCGATTTTCAGCTCCGCGAACGCTACCCGCTCTATGTCGGAAACGTCCCCGAGACCCCCAATGCCGACTTGGTAGTCACCAACAAATACACCGGAGAGGCGGCCACCCGCGTGGCGATGGCCGACCGGGCCACCATCGACCGTGCCATCGCGGCCGCCGTGGCCGCCACCGGGCCGATGCGTGAGCTCAAAGGCTACCAACGCCAGGCCGTCTTGGCCCACTGCGTCAAGCGGTTCACCGCCCGGGCCGAGGAGCTGGCCCGCAGCTTATGCATCGAAGCGGGCAAGCCGATTCGCGACGCGCGTGGAGAAGTGACGCGCCTCATCGACACGTTCAAGATCGCCGCCGAAGAATCGGTGCGAATCATGGGCGAGGTACAGCCATTGGACATCTCCCCCCGCGCGGCAAACTACACCGCCATGACCAAGCGGGTGCCCATCGGCCCGTGTTCATTTATCTCGCCATTCAACTTCCCGCTAAACCTGGCCGCGCACAAGGTCGCCCCCGCCCTCGCCTGCGGGTGCCCGTTCGTCCTCAAGCCAGCCAGCTTGACCCCGATCGGGGCCCTGATCATCGGCGAAATTCTCGCCGAAACGGACCTTCCCCCCGGAGCTTTTTCCATTTTGCCGTGCCGCCGAGACGGGGCCGAGCTGTTTACCACCGACGATCGCCTCAAGCTGCTCAGTTTCACGGGGTCGCCACCGGTGGGCTGGGATCTCAAAGCGCGCGCGGGCAAAAAACCAGTGGTGCTCGAACTCGGAGGTAACGCAGCGGTCATCATCGACCACGACTGGGACGACCTCGACGACGCGGTGCAACGCATTGTGTTCGGCGCTTTCTACCAGTCGGGCCAAAGCTGCATCGGCGTGCAGCGGATCCTCGTCCACGAGGCGGTGTACGAGGAGTTCCGCGCGCGCCTCGTGACCGCCACGCAACAGCTGGTTGCCGGGGATCCGATGGACGAATCGACGTTCATCGGACCGATGATCAGCGAGCGCGAAGCGGTGCGTCTGCAAAGCTGGATCGAGGCCGCGGTTGCCGATGGCGCCACGCTTTTGTGCGGAGGCAAGCGCGACGGGGCCATGCTCGACGCCACGCTACTCGAACACGTTCCATCGGCTTGCGACGTCGTCACGCAAGAAGCGTTCGGCCCGGTGGCCGTGCTCAGCCGGTTTTCCGACTACGAACAAGCGTTGCGGACGGTCAACGACAGCGTGTTCGGTCTGCAGGCCGGCGTATTCACCCGCGATATCTATCGAGCGCATCGCGCCTGGGACGTACTCGAGGTCGGCGGAGTCGTCATCGGCGACGTGCCGAGCTTTCGCGTGGACAACATGCCATACGGCGGTGTGAAAGACTCCGGCCTGGGCCGCGAGGGCATCCGATTTGCGATCGAGGACATGACCGAGCCGCGCTTGATGGTGCTGCGCACGCCGGACACGACAACCCAGCCCTGACGACCCGCGCGTACCGAGAGCCGACACGTCCACGGGGGCCGCGGCTTGGTCGACGAGCGTGACGATGGCCGGGGGCGATCGACGTGAGCACCGACCCACGGCAGCACTCCCCGTGTCGCAGCCCTCGCGTCGACCACCAGGCGGACCCACGCCCGGGTCCCTTGAGTCCGAACCCGCTGCATCGGGTTCGGTCTCGAGCCGGCGCGGCCTCGGTAGGCGAGCGCGCTACTCGGGCAACGCCTCGATCGTGGTGATCAACTGTTGCACGCGAGGGCGAAAGCTGCCGAGTTTCGAGCGTTGCTGCGGATCGCCGTGCACCGCGGTGCGTTCTTCGACTCGCGCGAGCGACTCGCGGGCCTCGCGAATCGCCGCTCGACGAGCGTCGCGGCCGTACGCTGTCGGATCGGCTGCAATGTGTTGCAGATCGTCTCGAGCGAGAAACAGCAGCGTCCACGCCGCGCTGCTATCGGTGATGTGGGCCTCTGTCTCCACCTGTTGCTTGAGACGCCGCCGCCGCGGATCGTCGACCGGGTCGGCCGCTGGCATCTGCCCGCGCGCGGCCGGGGCGACGCGCGTGGGCGTCGACTCCGGTCGCGGAGTCACAACCCGCGGAGGCGAATCCCGACTCGGCGCCGCCCTCATCGCGGCGGGCGATGGTGCCGCGCGCCGGCGAGCCACGCCAGCCGAAGCCGACAGGGCGGGGGGCGGTGGTTCGCGGGGCAACGCCGTCCTCGGCTCCGGCGCCGCCGGTTCTCCGCTGAGCTTCCACACGGCGTAGCCCAACACGGCCGCGGACCCGAGCCCGAGCACGGACAAGACGATCGCGGACCGCACCGGAGGAGGGTATCACCCCCGCGGCTACGGTTGTGCTCGTGCGCCGCGCTCGAGCCCATCGCGCGGCTCGCCGCCCAAAGGCTCCGACTCAGCTGGGTTCGCCGGTCGGAGTGGGACCCGCCGGTCCACTCACGATGGCCCGCAGCCCGATAGCCCGCTGCCGCCCGCCCGCGCAGTTGGTCCTCGACGTCGCGCTGGGCCGGCGACTTCCGGCGGCGTGAATCCGAGTTGGAGGCGAGCCGCTTTTGCATTGCCGCGTGACATCGGCTCGAGTTGGCCGCGGCTCATTGACTCGAACCAGAGCGCTGGACCGATCGACAGACAAACTACGTGAGCCGGCGGCTCTCCGCCGCCGGCGGACAACCGGGAGCAGCGACAAGCCGACTTGGCGCTGCCCGCACGCGCACGGTCGGCGAGCGTCTCTCGCTCACACGTGGTGCTCCGACTCGATCGCGACCCTCGCAAGCTGGGGCATACGGGAACGCCGTACCAAAGTCTCAGAGCCGGTTGACGGCGGAGATCGGCGTCTCCAGGCAGACAACGGTGACGGTGCCGTGACTTTCGCCCGCCGCCGCGTTGATCATGAACGGCGTTCGCCTCGTCACGACCGCCGGCCCTGAGCCACTTCGCCCCAGCGAGTGAGTCCGAGGTTCTCGATTTTCCAATTCGCGCCGGGCTACACAACTGCTGCGACTAGCGAGTCGGCGGCGGTGCCCGGCGAATGCTTCGCCAACAATGGCGCGTGAGCCTTCCCTCGGCCGAACCGCACTTCGACGTGATCCCAGGTCTCGAGGATCAATCGGTTCACGGCAGCACATCGGCTAGGTCGATGGAGTCGCTCGCACTCGACCCGACTCGTGTGCCCAGTCAAGCCAGAGCGCCGTCCGAGAAGCGAGTTTCTCCCCCGGGAAGATCGCTTGTTTGCTAGTCGCGAGTCGAGCAGCTTCCTTCGCTCGGTCGCGCGCTGTTCGATAGTCACCGACAACGGGGTTCGAAAAACCATTGCGGTGCACAGAGACGACCGTTGACTTAATAAACGGCCACTCAATACGTGCTCTTGCTTCGTAGGGAGCGACGAACACATGAACAATCAGCAACCCAACGAGACCTCAACCAAGTCTGGCCTTTTTTGGCTTCCGCTCGAGTCCGAGCCGAAAATGCCCGGGGCGCCGACCTTGCACCTGTGGCTGACTATCGACACACCGAACCTGCAAGCGAACGGTTGTGCGGAAGTCACTCAGGCGCTAGAACACCCGGTCGTGGCGACGTCCCACGTGACCGGACCAGTGATCTACGAGACCGTCATGGGCCCGGGCTCGAAAATCCGAATCGATCTGTCCGGCTACCCGCAAATCCACTGGCCCTCTGGGGGTGGGATCGGACCGGTGATTCCGAAGAACTTCACGGCCATGGTGTTGCTTGACACCAACTGGCAGCAGGGAACGGTACACTACCAGTACATGACCCAAAGCGGCGCCTGGCAAGAAGTGCGACAAGAAATCAGAATATCCTCTCAGCAACGAGCCAGGTTCGCCGCGTAGGTAGGCCTGGTCGCCTCGCTTCGGTCATGCGGAGCGCGAAATGTTGCTCGGCTAGACCGAGCATCCAGTCGGCCATGACGTCGGGTAGATTGACGAACATGTTCGACCTTGCATCACAACATTTTTTCTCACCACCAGGTCGCACAGACCGTGCCGACCAGAACTGTATCTTGAAGAGAAAGGGCTATCAGTCATGGGTTTCTACGGAAAAGAACCGTTCTCCAGCGCGAAGGCGACGTACGTTTGGACCGGCCTCGGTTCTCCCGGCTACTTTCACGTGGAAGTTCAAGGGGACGCACCCAACTACTCGTACGGCTTTCAGCTCAAGCGCGACGCCGAGTTCGTCGGCGGACTCAAGGTCGATGTGATGGGATGGACCGGCCCGATCGGAGAGGGAACCACACCGTATTCGGTCACCGGCACGTTCCCGGGCGAGTTCCGCGAGAAGATCGTAATCAGCGGGTCAAACAAGACGGAGGTCATCGAAGTCGACCAGGTTCCGCACACCGATATTGAGGATTGGATCAGAAAGAAGGCCGCGTAGTCGAGCATCACGACGCGAAGGCGACGCGACCGCTCGCCTTCGCGTCCTCGCGACGCGGTGGCGAGGGCAAAGTGCGCACTGCCCACGAGGGCGCCGCGCCGACACGTGAAGGCGTCGGCTCCGAGTCGCGCTCGCGCGGGCGGTTTCACGCGGCCTTCTCTCTCTCGCGCACAAACCTGGCAAAGACGGGGTATAGCTCCGCGGCCGGTTTCCATAACGTCGGCGCGTGACCTGCTCTCTCCGCTCACTCACCACAGTCTCCCCAATCGGCTTGGCCGTCGCCCTCACACTCGGCCTCATGGCCTGCGAACCGCTTCCTTGGCACGACGACCCCGGAACGGTACCGGACGATGATGATGATGATGATGATGGTACATTGGAAAACTGCGATGACTTCGTCCCACCGCCTGGCCCTGAATGCGAAGCGACCGACATCCAAGGAATGCTCGAATGCATCCCGGGAATGACAGTTCACGCGACCCAAGCGCACGACCACGGCACGGAGTACCTGCTGTTTTTCAAGCAGCCGGTGAATCACGCTGATCCCGACGGCCCCACGTTTTCCCAACGTCTACTGTTGCGTCACGTCGACCAAGCGGCCCCGCTTGTGCTCAAAACGAGTGGCTACAACCTCGTCTCGTCCTGGCACGAACTCGCGTCCATGTTCGGAGCGAACGTGCTCAGCTTCGAGTACCGTTATTTCGCCTCCTCCACACCGCAAGAACCAATCCCGTGGGAACACCTGACCGTCAAGCAGGCGGCACATGATTCGCACCGGCTCTTCGAAGCGCTGAAATGGATCTACCCGGCCGCCTGGGTCAACACCGGCGCGAGCAAGGGGGGCGGAGCCGCGGTGTTTCACCGCCGGTTTCACCCTTGCGACGTTGAAGCCACCGTCGCCTACGTGGCGCCCATTTTGTACGGGACAACAGACGAGCGGTTCGTCGATTTCTTGGCCGATGTGGGTGGTGAACCTCTTGCAGAGTGCCGTGCAGCTCTTCAAACTGTACAAAGAGAGCTCCTGACCCGGCGCGCGGCCATGCTGTTGCGTATGAACACCGCACAGTATTTCCGCCTCGGCGGCCCTGAAGTCGCATTCGAGCACGCCGTGATTGAGCTTCCCTTTATCTTCTTCCAGTACTACGGCGAGGCAGCCTGCCCGTTCATCCCGACCGCCGACGCGAGTGATGACATCATTTTTGACTACGCGAACCAAATTGCGATCTCGTGGATGTCGGACGGCGCGCTCGAGTTCTTTGCCCCGTACTACTACCAAGCTGCAACCGAGCTCGGCGCTCCGGCCGTCGACATGAGTCACATCGAGGACCTGCTCAAGCACGCAGATACTTACACGGTTCACAGCTACCTGCCCCCCGGAGTAGCCGCGCAGCACGACTCGGCGGCGATGCTCGACATCCGCGACTGGGTCGAACACGAAGGCGAACGTTTGATGTTCGTGTACGGCGAGTACGATCCCTGGTCCGCCGGTGCCTTCGACCTCGGCCAAGCGCAGGATTCATTCCTGTACACCGAGGCGTCAGGCACCCACGGCGCAACCATTAGCAGCCTAAGTAGCGACGACCGTGAACAGGCGCTGACTGCACTCGAGCGTTGGCTCGACACGACCCGCGTGCGCGAGCGAGTCGCACGCGAGCCGAACTGGCGGCAAGAACGACGCCTACGTCCCTAAGCACACCAACGCCGCCGGCACTGCGAGCGACCAGGTCGGGACGGCGGGGGTACGACGAGCTCGCCCGCCGCCACATCGACGGTGGGCCGTCCTGGCTCAAAGCGCTGCGTTGAGTCCCGCACGGACCGTGCAACACCGCATCTCGACCCACGGGGCAGGTGCCCGTACGCACCGCCGGAGAGCAGACCAACGCGTTGCTGACGACCGCCGCGCCGCAGTGGCAGTCAAGCCGGGATCCCCATCTTGCTCACGCCCCCAACGCAGGAGGACGGCTCCCCAACGGCGTGGCCGATTGGATTGACAACGGCCTCGGAGCGGCGCCTCGATCGGCGGGTGCGAAAAACGACAGCTCGCGCGTTGGACGGACCGCGGTGTCGAGTCGACAGGCCTGGCGAAGATCGGTACGACGCTCGTCGTGCTCGCCACCTCGCGCGCGCCTCCGGGGACCAAACGGTCGGGGCGCAGGGTGGGCATCCGCTGAGCCCCACGTGGTCACGATGAGATCCGGTCCATGGAACATGTCGGCCAGCGTGGCCCGTCGGCTCGCTTTGGGCGCGCAAGGATTCGCCGATCGTCGCCCTCACCGTGCGGTGGACCGCCGGCACCTGCGGCGGGTCATGCGTCGATTGGAGGTACTCCAGCTCGACTCGATTCCGGTGGTCATCCGGACCCAGTATCTCCCGTTCCATTCACGCCTAGGCCCCTATGCCACCGAGTTGCTCGACCGCATCGCCTACCGCGACGACGAGTGGTTCGAGGCGTGGGCCCACGAAGCGTCGCTGCTTCCCGTCGGGACCGAGCCCCTCTTTCGTTGGCGAAAGCAGCGGGCGCGGGCCGGGGACACGTGGAAGGCGCTGCACGAGTTCGCGACGCGCGAAACGGCGTACGTGCAGCGCGTGCTCGACGAAGTCCGAGCCCGCGGGGTGGTGACCGCGGGCGGGCTCAGCGATCCGCGGCCGCAACCGAGCCATAGTGGCTGGGGTGGGCGATCGCTCGGCGCATTGGCGCTCGACTGGCTGTTTCGCGTGGGCGAGCTGGGGATACGCCGCGGGGGCAACTTCGAAAAGCACTTCAGCCCGCTTGCCAGCATCGTGCCGCAAGCGATCTTGACTACGCCAACCCCGACGGTCGAGGAGGCGCTCCGTGCGTTGACCCAACGCTCCGTCCGGGCCTTGGGCGTGGGGACCGCGACGGATGTCGCGGATTACTTCCGCCTCCCGATTCGCGAGGTGCGGTCGACACTCGTCGACCTGGTCCGCGACGGGGACGTGGTCGAGGCGACCGTGCCGGGCTGGAAACACCCCGCGTTCGCCGATCCGGCCGCCTCGATCCCGCGAAAGATCGAAGGCGCGACCGTCCTCGCGCCCTTCGACCCCATGGTCTGGAACCGCGACCGGGCGCGGCGCATCTTCAACTTCGAATACAAGATCGAGATCTATGTGCCACAGACGAAGCGCCGGTGGGGGTACTACGTCTTGCCGATCTTGGTCGACGGGCACATCGTCGCTCGACTCGACGCAAAGACGGATCGCGACGAAGGTGTGCTTCGCATCAAAGCCGCCCACGCCGAAGCCGGGCGGAACGACGCGGCGACGGCAGACCTAGTCGCCGAAGCGGTCCGCGACCTCGCGCGGCTGGTCGAGGTAGAGAGGATCGAAGTCTCGAGAATGGGCGACATTGCGTCGCGTCTACGTCGAGCGCTCGCCTGATCAACTCTCGTCGTACCACCGACGTGGCCGCGCAGCACGGCTTGGGCGTTGTTGGCCACCAGCGGCGCAGGTCAGGGGATGTACGAGAAGATCAGACACCAGTTGGTGATCCGACCTAACGACTCCGGCCCCGCGTCGGAGATGCGAAGCTGCCACCATCCCGCGGAACCTTGGGAGTTCAGCTCGGCCAGCGATCCCAACGGTTGAATCGTCGCCGCCACGACGTCATCAACCCCCATACAAGCCAATTCGAGTGTGTCGGGAGACTGGTCACTGACTACGACATCCAGCCCGTCGGCGGCACACGAAGAAGCGGTGTGATGGAGGAGCATCACGCTTCCCGAGCCTCGAATGACCGTGGCGTTGATCAGCCCGACGGTAGGATGCGCGACTCGGAGGCGAACGTCGATGTCTTGTGGGGTGACATCGAGCGGGACCGAAAACTGGATGATGCTTCCTCCGCCGGTCAAAATGGGCTGGTCCAGCGTGGAGAAGCAATGCTCGCTCGTCTCCAGCTCCGGCTCCTCGCTACCGCCCCCAGACTCGGAGCCGCCGTCGCTCTCAGTGCCCGAATCGTCGTCGTCGCCGCCGGCCGTGCTCGATGCATCAGCCGGGCCAGTGTCCGACGCCTCGCTGCCACCGCCTTCTGACTCCCCATCGCCACCGGTGCCCGACGGTTCGTCGCTGGCGGAGTCATCCTGACCGCTGTGCGTACCGTCGTCGGTGCCGGACTTATCGTCGTTCGTGCTCGACGCGTCGGTACCGGAGCTCGAGTCCGGTTGCCCGGCGGTGCTCGGCCCATCGCCGGTCAACGAACTGGAACTGGTGTCATCACCCGTGTCACCGGGGTCGGTCGCTCCGTCCTTGTCGCCACTGCTCGAATCACCGTGGGCGCTGGAGCCTCCATCCGCAGCACCGTCGTCACGCCCGGCGAACAATGGATTGACGACGCGGCACCCGAGCAACGCAGCAATCACCGCGGAGACAAACGCTCGCGACATGCGTGCAAACGCTAGCACTCTCCGCCCATACGGCCCGCCTCCGGGGCCGAGCACACTGGCTGATTGGCGAACTCGACGAGACGATCCGGCCGAAGAGGTGTCGCCCGCCAGCCGAGCCGGCCCGGGCGGGGCCAACTGTCGCAGGTGCGACCGCGGCTTGCCCTGGCACGATGCGGCCCGGTTGCGAGGCGTCTCGCCGACGGGTCCGCACGAAGCCGGGCTGGCACCAGTGGAGGAGACACAGTTGGTCGGCCGCCATCGGAGGCCGACGCCTCGTTCGCGCAACCGCGCGGAGTCGACGACCCGGCAAGAGGCCTGGGGCCGAGCCGAGACCCTCCCACCGTCGACGTCCTGCGTGCCCTCGACGCGTGACCACCGGCGAGCAGCTCGGCGATCTGAGCCGATTCGAGCGACCCTCCCAACGCGTCCATCGGCCGGCGCATGGCGGGCAGGTTGGTCCCACCGCCCGGTTCCCGGTGCGCTTCGCCCACCGCCCGCGCCGGTCGGCTCGAGCCACTGGCCGGGTTGCGACGGCGCGATGCTGGCACCCGGCCAAGCGCAGTCAACCGGGCCCGTCGTATCCGACTCGTTCGCGCGAAGAACGGGGCCGCGCAGACTTCACGCCACGCCGGCCCGGTCTCGCCGCCACCTGAGCGTTTGCGCGCAGTCCGAGACGACGGCAAAGCTGACCCCCACCGGCCGGCCCCAGCCGACCGTGGGGCAACCGTCCCCTCCCGCCCTTGCAGCCAAGCTGCAATTCCCGCAGCGATTCATCGCGCGCGCACCCACCCGACAGCCGGCCCCTAAACACCGTCAACTCCGAGGCCGCGCGCAAGGCCGATCGAATCGGGCCGAGCGGGGACTACCAACGACGAGCTGCGGATCCTCGGCCCTCGCTCGCGAAACATCGCGACTAGACACCGAACCTCCTTTCGCCGGAAACTCTTGACTGCTTCGTTGGAAACGCTCCCGCCTACCCCTCCCGCTGACCACCCAGTCGCGGCCCAGCGTCTTCGTGCATCACTGAAGTCGTCGCTGTTCGGGCGCAAGCCCGAGACGCTACGCGTCGATCGCTTCGTGGTGCTCGACCATCTCGGAACCGGCGCGATGGGTGTGGTGTACGCGGCCTACGATCCTCAGCTCGACCGCAAGATCGCTCTCAAGCTCCTCAAACACGAAGGCGGGCCTGAAGCGGAGCGCGCTCGGGCCAGACTACTGCGAGAGGCCCAGGCGATGGCCCGCCTCTCGCATCCGAACGTCGTGCAGGTCTATCAGGCGGGGATCCATGAGGGGCGCGTCTTCCTCGCGATGGAATACGTCCGCGGGTGCACATTGCGAGAGTGGCAACAGCAACGCCCACGGAGCTGGCGTGAGGTCCTAGAGAAGTACATCGAGGCCGCCCGAGGCCTGGCCGCGGCCCACCAAGCGGAGCTCGTCCACCGGGACTTCAAGCCCGCGAATGTGCTGGTCGAAACCGACGGCCGGGTGCGGGTGACTGATTTCGGCACCGCGGCCAGTGGTTCGGTCAGCTCCGGGTCCGAGCATCCATCCGACGAACCGCCCGATGGACCGCGCACCGACCTGGCCAACACCAATCCCGATCTGGCAACAGCGGGCCAAGCCAGCCCATGGGATGCCACGGTCGAGCAAGTCTCGGTGGCGTCACCCGGCGTCGCCGCGTTTTCCGGTGGTGCCGTGCCTTGGTCGGCGCGAATGACCAACACCAACACTGTCGTCGGCACGCCGGCGTACATGTCGCCTGAGCAACATCAAGCGGCCGCGCTCGATGCCCGCAGCGACCAGTTCAGCTTCTGCGTCGCGCTGTACGAGGCGCTGTTTGACGAACTCCCGTTCGCCGGCAACACACGAGCAGCGCTTTCGGCGAACGTACTGGCCGGCAAGCTTCGCCCGCTGCCAACCGGCCACGACGTGCCCGCGCGGATCCTTCGGGCCGTCCGCCGCGGGCTTTCTCGCCGCTCACAAGACCGCTTTGGATCCATGGACGAGTTGGTCTCTGCGCTGCGCGGGAAAGGCCGGCAGGTCCGCTCCCTCGTCGTCGGCTCAGCGCTGGTCGTCAGCTTGGCCGCCTGGCTTCCGACAATGCTGATCACCCCACCGCCTTGCCAAAAAGATCCGGCCGCGTTTGAGGGGACCTGGGACCAGGCCGCCCGGGCCCGCTTGTCGCAGCATTTCTCCCACACGCCCGCCGGCGCGGCCTTGTGGGCCGGATTCGCCACAAACCTCGATCAGTATGTCGACGCCTGGCAGGCCGCGTCGGTGGCGGCCTGCCGTGCCACCCACGTTGAGCAGCGTCAGTCGGAAGAGGCACTCGACTTGCGGATGTGGTGCCTCGACCAACGACGCGAAAGCGTCGCGGCTCACGTAGACACGTTGCTGGAGCTTGCCAGCTTCGATGCCGACCGCCTCCTCGCCACCCGCGACAAGCTACCGGAACTCGAGACGTGCGCGAACATCGACTTGTTGCGCGAGGGCTATCGCCCCCCCGCGACGGAGACCGAACGCCAAGAGATCGCGCGGGTCCGTACCACGCTCCAGCTCGTCAACCAGCGTTTGCTTCTCCCCCGCGGCGACCTGGCGCCGGAGGACCAACGCGACAGCATCCTCGGGGAGGCACGCGCTGCGCAAGCGGCCGCGAAGGCGATCGGCTACCCGCCGCTGGTCGCCGAAGCCAGCTACAGCGTCGGTCGAGCGTTCGGCTTTTTCGGCGAGCCGCAAGCCGCCCGCGAGGAGCTCGAGCGGGCCGCTCGCTTGGCACTGACCTCGCGCCACACCACGCTCGTCGTGCGCGCGCGGCAAGAGCTCGCCCATGTGCTCGAGGCACACTTCGAGCGCAGCGAGCTCGCCCGCTACCTCCTCGACGACGCGCTGGCCCACCTCGAACGCTACAACGCCAACGGCGAGTTGCGAGCTCGGGTGCTGCTCACGAAGACCATGCTCGACGCCAGAGCCGGCGAGTTCGAAGCGGCCGAACGAGCCGTAGACGAATACCTGGAACTCGCCCGCGCCCACCCCCACCCGTGGCGCAACGCGGCGATGCAGGCCTTTGGTCTCCACGTGCGAGGCAACGTACTCGCCGCGGCCGGGAACCCACCGGCGGCGCTAGAGGCCGCCAGGGCCGCGTTGGCGCTCGCCGAGCCCACCTGGGGTGAGGGCGACCTGCAAACCGCGCGCATCCGATTCAACCTCGCCTTGTCCGCGATAGAAGCCGGCGAGGACGAGGTCGCGCGCGCTCAGCTCGACATCGTCAACGACCTTTTTCCCCGCTACTACGAGCCGTCGAGCGCCCTGATCGGCAACCTCATGGTGCTTCGTGCCGAGCTCGCGTTGTCGTTCGGTGAGCTGCCCGAGGCACGCAAGCTAGCCTCCGCCGCGGTCACCCACGCCGACGGCCGCCTCGAACCCCAGCACCCCGATCGAGCCAACCCGCGGTGGGCCCTCGCCCGGATACTGGTCGAATCCGACCAGACCGATTCCGCACGGGCCGTGCTGCGCGAACTCGCGGAGATCACCCCACCATCCTCGCTCAGCCCCGACGATGAGCTGGCCTACCGCACGTTGGTCCTGCGGGCCCACACTTCGGCTAACGACTCGGCCGCCGCCGGCGCGGCCAACCGAGTCACCCAACTCCTCGCCGATGAGATCACCAACGAGGAGTGGGCAATCGAAGGATTGCTGGCCTTGACACAATGGGAACTCACTCGACGCAACCTCGGCGCCGCGATAGCCAACATTCACGCCGCCGAGATCCGGGCCGGGTCATTGTCGCACTCTGCCCCCGCTCAACTTCGAGCGACCATTGAACTCATGAGGGCCAAAGTCGCGCACGCCGACGGGGATACTCGTGCCTGTGCAGAATTCGTAAATCACGCGACTGCGCGCCTACGCAACATCCCGCCCACACGTGCCGAGCAGCTTCTCGCCAACGGCCCCGACGTCTCGACGTGCCATCCCAGCCGCGAGTACACCCCCGACCAGGGAATTGCACGGTTGACGACTACACCGGTGCCCGTGCATCCCTAGAGTAGACGTCCCGCTTCAGGACGGCTATCTTGTCACCGGTACTTTTGTTCTCACTGCGTTCAGGTTCGAACGCGCGAGGAGGAATCATGTCAGACGTCATCATCAAAGACCGTATCATTGGCCATCTCGAGGCCTTCATCGACCCCTATGCCAACCAAGGGAAGGGCCGCATCGTGCTGTGGAACCGCGAGACGCGTCGCGAGATTCCCTGCGGTGGCTACATCGGCTTTGAAGTGGAAGAATGTCGTATGTCGGAGGAGCAGCGCAAAGCCCCGTTCGCGGCATTGCGCATCGCGTCTCGTCCCCAGGGTTACGCCCTGTACGGGCTATACCAAGATGGAGAAAATCTCCTCCCCTTCGCGCTGCCCGGCACCGACTGCTCGCGGCCGAACCCCAGCGGCTCGAACCTCAAAGAGGACGTGTGGGGCACTCTGCCCATTCCTATTCCCCAGCCAGAGGATGCTGATTCCTCGAGGCGAGCCCGCAGTGAACGTTTCTTCACACTCATTGCAATTCGCCAAGACTCGCTCGCGGGATCCGGTGCTGCCGGGCCGGCCGGTCCAGCGGGCGGTCCCGGGCCATCTGAGGCATTTCGGGCCTTGGGCCAACCGTTGTTCGGCAATCCTTCGCACCCCGACGGCGTCGTCAGTTACGCCAAGTCCGGCGTGGAGAGAATCTGGCCATAGGCGACGAACGGCGGCGATGTAAACCATGAGCCCGCGCGGCGGGCCATACGAACGCAAGGGTCCCGCAAGCCGGGGCCCTTTCTCGTGGTCGTCCACAAAGCCGATGTGCGGGCGGACGACTCCGCTCGGCGAAGGCGCCGCCGGGAATCAGGGCAGGTACCGGGGATTCACTCGCAGCGGCTTGGCCTCCTGCTCCGACGGCGCACCAAGGTCTCCGATGTGCGACCCTGCGTCGCCGACCCCCAACATTGTTGGTAGCATTCCCCACGTGCAACGAAAGTGCGTCAACTGCGGTGCTCCGCTCCCGGCGGAACAATCCCAAGCGAGCGCGCCTTGTTCGTATTGCGGCACCACGCAGCTTCTTCCTCGACACGCCAGCGATCTGCCCGCTTCCACCAGTTCGCCCAACGGCGCTGCGATTCCGGCGGTAGAGCGGACTTTTGGACCGGATCGGAGCGGAAAACGGCGGCATCGGCTCGGAGCCTTGGGCCTTGGTTTGGTCGTGCCGGTGTGTGCCGTGCTTTTTGCGAATCGCACGGGCACGCCACCTCCGGCGGCGACGGTTCCCGCCAACTCGCGCCTCCCACCGCCGCCAGTGCCCGAACCCGATGTGCCGGCTGTCGAGGCCGCACGGTCAGCGGGGTCGGCTCCTCCGGCGCGGCCCTACGAGGTTCGTGAGGAGCCCCCGGCTTCAGCGGGCAGGGTTGATCCTGGTCGAAACATGGCCAAGCGGGCCCGGAAGACCAGGCCCAAGACAGCGCACCGCAAGCCGAAGCCGACCACGCTCACCCAGGCCCAGGTCGATGGGCTCTTCGCACCGTACCTACCCGCACTGCGTAAATGCGTCGCGAACTCGTACGGTGTATTTGAGGCGACCATCTCGGTGCGCGACCCGGCGGCCCCGCCGGTTCGGTTCACGGGCAAAACCAACCAGGACGTGAGCCGGCAAGAGGCTGCTTGCCTCCAAACTGCGATCCGGTCGTTGGAGCTTCCCAAGCTCAGGCGACCCCACCCGCGGGTGGGCGTTCGCTTTGAAGCCCCGGTGAAGAGTCAGCCACCGCTACCGAGCCGGGACTCGCTGTTGGCAATCGCAAGATCCTGGCAGCCGGCCTTATCGGCTTGCCTACGCGATGGACCCGCTATCAAGGGCAACCCAGCAAAGCCGGTCGGCGCCCTGGTACTGGAGATAGAACTCATCCACGGAAAGCTGCGCCTACTCAAAGTGCGCGCAAGCCTCCCTACTCTCATCGACCATCTGATATGGCCGAAGGGACACCCGAAATCCGGCACTCCGATGGGCCAAAAGGATGTCGCCGTTGTGCGCGACCGCATGGTGCGGTGCGCGAAGGCAACACGACTCCCCGAGAAGGCGGCGAGGACCGCCAGTTCCGGCGTCGCGCGCCTGCGGTTCGATGTCGCCTCCGCGAAGGTGTGGGGTGCGATCACCCGGTAGCACCGTGCCCACTCGCGGTCTCCCACGTCGCAGAGGTTCGTGCGACGGGAGTTCGAAGCATTCGGACGATGCGGGGACTTGCGCCACGG
>QKPP01000105.1 GCA_006508105.1 Myxococcales bacterium FL481
GTGACGGTGACGGTGACGGTGACGGTGACGGTGATGGTGATGGTGATGGTGATGGTGATGGTGATGGTGACGGCGATGGAGACGGTGATGGCGATGGTGACGGTGACGGTGATGGTGATGGTGATGGCACCGGATCGACCGACACGGGCGCGACCGACACGCCGGGGAGTGCGACCGCCGAGCCCACCGCCACCGGCGGAAGCACCACCACCCCCGAGGACACCGACGGGGCGGCTACGGGCACCGGCGCGAGTGCGAGCGACTGAGTCTGCGATCGGGGGCATGCGACACGCGCGAGGCTCGGGCCGCCCGCTGCGCCAACCGGTTTCGCCGGTTCGGCGCCGATCATCGGCGTCGTATCGCGCCTTTCGCATGCCGCGCAGCCGAACCTGCCGATCACCGCTTCGCGTTCTCAGACTGGGGCCTGCGACACTCCCGAGTCGGGTGGGTGAAGCCTGCGTCAGTTTGGCGAAGCGTCGCGCGATTCGATCGAAGCGCCAGATCGCCTCGCAACGGCGCGAAAGTGCTCCAAATGCACGCGAACGTGGCGTTTCTCCGCTGAGTGCACGCGCGCGACCATTGACCGCCCCTGCCGACCACCCGATAGTTTTGCACAGTCCATGAACGCCGTTCCTCCTCCTCCCCTCGGCGGCCAATCCGTTCTTGTCGTGGACGACAACGATGCCATCCGCTCGTTGCTCGCGACCTACTTGAGTACCTTGGGCTGCGTCGTGGAAAGCGCACCGGGCGGCAGCGATGCGCTCGAGCGCATGGCCGAGCAAACCTACGACTTGGTGCTGCTCGACCTGAAGATGAACGACCTCGATGGTCTCGAAGTGCTCAAACGGGCGAAGCCGCAGGGCCTCGCGCGAAACTACATGATGATGTCGGCCCAAGGGTCTGTCGGCACGGCGGTCGATGCCATTCGGCTGGGCGCGGCCGACTTCCTACTCAAGCCCTTCGATTTGCCGGACCTGGGTGACGCGGTGATCCGTGTGCTCGGCCGCAGCGTGAGCGCGACGGGCACAAGCGACGACCGTGTCGCCTGGCGCGATCGCTACGCACCGCGCCTGCTCGGGCAGCACGAAGCGCTACTCAAGGTGTTTTTGGTGCTCGAACGCATCGCCGAGGACAACTGCACCGTGTTGATCCACGGGGAAAGCGGCACAGGCAAAGAGCTCGTCGCCCGGGCCCTGCACGACTCATCACCCCGGGCCGAGCACCCCTTCATCCCGCTCAACTGCGGGGCCATCCCCGAAACACTGATCGAAAGCGAGCTGTTCGGTCACGCGCGGGGAGCGTTCACTGGGGCGCAGGCTCGGGAGGGGCGATTCGAAGCAGCGAATCGCGGGTCGCTGTTTCTCGACGAGATCGGCGAGATGAAGCTCGATGTGCAGGTGAAGTTGCTGCGTGTGCTGCAAGAGAAAGAGTACGTGCCCGTCGGAGAAACGCGTCCAAAGAAGACCGACGCACGCATCATCGCGGCGACCAACAAGAACCTCGAAGAGATGGTGGAGGCGGAGAGGTTTCGCGAGGACCTGTTCTTCCGTCTCAATACGATCACCATTCATCTGCCGGCTCTACGCGATCGAGCCAGCGACGTGCCGCTGCTCGCCCGCCACTTCCTGTCGCAGAGCACCGCGCGGCGCCGCCGACCGCTTTCCGGCTTCACCGACGCTGCACTCGAAGCGTTGCAGGCCTATCGCTGGCCCGGCAACGTCCGCGAACTGCAAAACCTGGTCGAGCGCGTGACGTTGCTCCACGCCGGCGAGGGGCTCATCGACATCGAGGATCTGCCGCAACGGATCCGTGAAAGCGCGGCGACCCCTCGCAGCTCGTCGCGTGCCAGAGCCCGGGACGCACCGGCGGCCAACATCGGGCCCGAGTCACCGCCGGTGCCTTCGTTGTCGGTGGCCCAGCCGGCGTACGACAGTCCCGCGACTGTCAGCCGGCCCACGCCGAGCGCCAATGACTCGCCAGACGACATCCGAACACCTGCCGCGGGCGGCACCCACACCACGGCCGCGGTGTTGCTCCCCGAAGACGGCGTCAACCTCAAAGACCTCGTCGAGAGCATCGAGAACGGCCTCATCGACCAAGCGCTGGCTCGTACCAGCCGCAACGTCGCTGCGGCCGCCCGACTGCTGGGCATGAACCGGACCACTTTGGTCGAACGCCTGCGCCGTCGCCACAAGGATCAGCCCAACGAAAACGGATCGTAGCGGGCGTTCTCACGCGCGCTGGCACGAACGTTGCGTATTTGCGCAACGGTGCTCTCCGCCGCTGTCAGAAAACCGTTCATCGCCGGGGTGATCGGTGCCGTCGTCGGCAGCGTCAGCCCGACGGTTGACGGCGCGACACGTGGTCCTCAGCTGCAAGTCGACGGCGTGGCACGAGAGGTTCGGATCGACATCCCCCTCCCGCCCAAGTCGCCGACGCCCACGGCGGTACCGCTGCCCGGCGGCCACGCGCTGGAGATCGACTTGCCGGTCGCGCGGGACGTCGTCGAGCGCGCGCTGGCCCGGGTGCCGACCTCGTTCGCCACGCGGCTGCAGTCCGTGTCGACCGGCACGCGACTGCGCATCGTCCACTCGGGACGGCGGCTTCGGTTCGTCGAGGGCCGCCGGCGCAACACCTACAGCCTGGCCACGGGGTCGGAATCGGAGGACACGCGCCTGCGGGAGATGGCCACCGAAGTGCGCCACCCCCTACCCCAACCGCGGAACCTGGGCGCCCACTTGGAGCTGTGGCAGGAAGCGGAGCGGGCCACGGCTCGCGCCGACCTCAAGCAGGCGATGCGCTTGTGGGAAAAACTGGCCGACGAACACAGCCTGCGCGACCTCGCGGGACTGCGGATCGCCGAGTTGTACGTGATCAGCGGCCACATCGAGCAGGCCACGGAGTTGCTGCGCCAAGTGTCGCGCGAGTATCCGCGATCGTCGGGCGCGGCGTTGGCCCGCCTCGACGCGCTGCGATTGGAAGTGATCACGCAACAAGGCTCTCCCACGGCCGAACAGGTGGTCATCGCCGCCATGTCGGGAAACCGCCAGCGCTTTGAACCGTTCGCGTGGCTGCGAGCGACCCGCGTGTTGATCGAATTGGACGCGGCTGACGTCGCCCTCCACAACTTCCCACTCCTAGAGCAACTTCCGGCCCACGTGCGTGACGACGCGAAAGCGGCCCGTGACGCGTTGGTCAGCACGGCGATCGGCATCCCGGCCGCCGCTGACCGACCATTCGACACAGTGGTCCAGTATCGGGCCTGGTCGGACTACCTCCGGGACCACCCCGAGGTGGACACAATCCGACGCCTCGTGGCGGAGGCCCATCTTGCCATCGGCCTGTTCGAGCACGCCATTCCCTTGTTCCGCTTGGCTCTAGGGAAATCGGGGTCGGAGACAGGCGAGGCCGCGACCATCTCCGCACTGGCCGATGCCTATCTCGGCGCGGAGGACCTGCCGCACGCCCTGGAGGTCGTACGGTTTCAGATCGCCAACTATCCCCGTGCCCCGGATCTGCCGGCCCGCGTCCTCGCTTTGGCCTTGTTGTCGCGCGAGCAGCAAAACGTGGCCTCAGCGCGGGAGTTGCTGACAAACCTGCGCGATCAGGCCAAAAATCGCGCCCTCAAGCGCGCCGTGGTCGGCATCGAAGTCGACTTCGCCCTGGCCTGGGGCACGGCAAAAGAACAAGTCGCGTTGCTCGACACGATGCGAGGTATCGGCTTCGACGACGACCGGAAACGCGGCTCCCAACTCGCGATGGCCCTCGCTCGCGATGGTCGATTCCCTCGGGCAGTGCCACTGCTACGCGCCCAGATCGGGCGAGCGACCGACCCCGAGCTCCGCGACGAGATGACGTACCTGCTGGCTCGCGCGGAAGCGGAGCTGGGGCACAAAGATGATGCCCGCAAACTACTCGAATCGATTGCGACGCACTCAACTCACTGGGGGCTTGTCGCCCGGTCACGACTGCGCGAGCGCACGCTCACTGACTTGGTCGCGCACGTCGAGCGCAGGAACAACTCGCGCCGCGAAAACTAGGAACTCGTCGCTCACATGGCTCAATTCGACAAACTCCATCTCGGCAAAACGCCCTTCGTCGGGCTCGATCGCCTCTCACACCACCTAACCTACCACTCTCGCCGCCAGGAGGTGATCGCCGGCAACCTCGCCAATCTCGATACGCCGGGCTACCGGTCGCGTGATTTGGTGTTTCACGAGCAGCTCAACGCACAGATCCGTGACGGTGAGTGGGTCGGTGACATGGAACACCGCGAGGAAATGGTGACGTGGGACGACGAGGTGCCGGATCAAGACGGCAACACCGTTTCGCTGGAGCGACAGATGGCTCGCACGGCGGCCAACACCTTGCGATACGAGACGATCAGCCAACTGCTCTCGCGCAAGCTCACCATGCTGCGCTACGGCGCCAAAGACGGAAAGCAATAGGACGGTCGCAATGAGCTTCTTTGATGCATTTGAAATCGCTTCTTCGGGCATGTCCGCCCAGCGGACCCGGATGAACGTGTCGGCCATGAACATGGCCAACAAGAACACCACCCGCACGCCCGAGGGCGGGCCCTACCGCCGCCGCGACGTCATCTTGGCGGCGGTACGCGTTGATCAGCGCCCGTTCGCCACGCGCTTGGCCAACAACCTCGACGAGGAGGCGGCCGTCGGGGTGCGGGTGCAAAACGTCGCGGTGAGCGACGATCCTCCCTCACTGCACTACGACCCCGGTCATCCCGACGCCAATGCTGAGGGATACGTAGAAATGCCGAACGTCAATGGTCTCAAAGAGATGGTGAACCTCATGAGTGCGGCCCGAGCCTATGAGGCCGGCGCCAAGGTACTCAAGACCGCCCGAACAATGGCCCAGCAGGCGCTACGGATCGGCAAATGAGCAAGGTTGACCTGGAATCGGGGCGCGTCCTCCTCGGCGAGGTCACGCCGCCGAGAATCGCCCCCGAACCGACCGGCGACGACGGCGAGTTCGCCCAAAGGATGCGTGCCGCATTCGGACAGCTCGAGACGGCCACGCGCGACGCGGACACGGCCGCCGAGGACCTGGTCCAAGGTCGTCTGGATATTCACGAAGCGATGGTCACAATGGAGAAAGCCGACCTCATGCTGCACCTTGGTGTCACGGTGAGAGACAAGCTTCTCGACGCTTATCACAAGCTCATGACCGCAGGAAATTAATCGGCGTTCATGGACGGACTCAAACAGTTCTTCACGCAGATCCGCGACGGCTGGAACAAAACCGGTCCCCGCCTCCGAGCCGTGACCGTGTTTGTCTTGCTCGTCGTGCTCACCGGCTTGGGCCTGCTCGCCTCACTGGGCGGGGCCCAGCACGGCATTTTGTTCGCCGGACTCGATCCCCGCGACGGTGCCGCGGTCGTGGCCGCCCTCGATACCGCCAAGATTCCGTACCGCATCGAATCGGGCGGCTCCGTGATCACCGTGCCGACCACCGAAGTCGGGCGCGCTCGCATGCTGCTCGCCGAACAAGACCTCCCTCGCGGCGGGAACGTGGGCTTCGAGTTGTTCGCCGAGCAAAACTTCGGGCTGACAGACTTCGCCCAGCGCGTCAACTACAAGCGGGCCCTGCAGGGCGAGCTCGAACGCACCATCGGTTCGATTGCCGCGGTGTCGGGGGCTCGCGTCCACATCACCACGCCCGAGCGTGCGGTGTTCGAAGATGAGATTTCCACGCCGACGGCATCGGTCACCGTAGATTTGCTCCCGGGACGACGGCTCACCAGTGGAAACGTCGGCGCCATCACCTACCTCGTGGCCGCCGCAGTCGATGGACTCGCAGCCAACGACGTGACGGTCCTCGATACCGGCGGCAACCTACTGAGTCGACCGGGCACCGACGCGGCCACCGCCGCGGCCCTCGACTACAAGCGCGACCTCGAACAGCGCCTCGAAAAGCGCGTGCGAGACCTTCTCGAACGCACGGTGGGGGTCGGCGGGGCGCAAGTGACGATATCTGCCGACATCGACTTCAACCGGGTTGAAACCACCGAAGAGATCTTTGATCCGGAGCAAACGGCCGTCCGCAGCGAGGCCACGCAAGAGGCCTACGAGGGCAAGCCTGGAGCCCAACCGCAAGGTCTCGCCGGCGCGTTGGCCAACGAGCCGGGAGCCGAAGGTGGCGGCCTCAACCGCAACGCCGCGAACTCCAGTCGGCTGGTCAAGAGCAAGAACTACGAGGTCAACCGGACCGTGGTGCACACCACGGGTCCCGGCGCGGAAGTCAAGCGCCTGACGGTGGCGGTCCTCGTCGACGGCACCTACACCCCGGCCGAGGACGGGACCGAACCGGTGTTTTCGCCGGTCCCCGCCGACAAGCTGGCTGATTTTCAGCAGGTCGTGGAGCACGCGGTCGGCTACAACGCCGCTCGGGGCGACCGCATCAAAATCAGCAGCGTCCCGTTCGTCAACCGCCCGCCAGGCGAAGGCGCCGTGCCAATTCCCGAGCCGCCGTTCCCGGCGTGGTTGCCCTACGCCGTGGGCGGCGGCGTGTTGGCGTTGATCGCCGCAGCGATGGTCGTGTTGCGACGCGGACGCCGACCGGAAGTCGTCCCTCAACAAGTCCTGCAATTTCCAGCCACAGTCGAGGCAGCTCAAGAAGCCCTCGCACGAGCCGAAAACAGCGAGCCAGGCGAACTACCCGAAGGGGACCAACCGGCGCTGCCCGACAGCGCGAGCCTCCGCGAGCAGGTGATCCAGACCGTCGAAGCGAACCCCGAGCGCACGGCAGAGATCGTCAAATCCTGGATCGGACAGGAAGCCTCGTAGTTCGCCGCGAAAGCGATCGCAATGGCCAAAGACAAGAAAGAATCGCCCCTGACCGGACCGCAGAAAGCGATCAGCTTGCTGTTGACACTGGGGGAAGACCGCGCGGCCAAGGTGGTCGAGCACCTCGGGGAGACCGAGATTCGGCGGCTGACCGAAACGCTGGCCACGATGGGCTCGGTATCCAGCCATCAGCTACGGACGCTGTACCTCGAGTTCGCCGCGGCGCAGGACGAGCACGCGCTCCCTATCGGCAGTGGAACCGAGATGATGCGGCGCATTGCGGGTCAAGTCATGGGCCAAGAGAAAGCCGATGACATCTTGGCCAAAGAAATCACGGCCCCGGACCCGCTGCTGCTACTCAATCGCATCGATCCTCAAACCCTATCGGGACTGTTGGGCAAAGAGCACCCGCAAAGCTTGGCCGCGTTGCTGGCCCACGTGGACGTGGACAAAGCCACCAGCGTGCTGCAGTACCTGCCCCAAGATACACAAAAAGACATCGTGCGCCGGATGGCCGAACTCGAAGCGATTCCAAAATCCACCATCGAAGAAGCAGAAAAGGCATTGCGCGCGGAGCTGGCGTTGGTGGCCGAAGCCAAGGTCGCCCCCATCGCGGGGATCAAACGCGCGGCAGAACTGGTCTCGGGCCTGGCCTCGGAGGTCAGCGAGCGGCTGCTAGAAGAGATCGACGAAGACAACGAAGACTTGTGCCTCGCCATCAAACGCTCGATGTTCACGTTTGAAGACCTCATCAACGTCGACAACCGCGATATGCAAACGCTGCTGCGCGAGGTGTCGAGTGAGCAGCTCAAGCTGGGGCTCAAGACCGCTTCTCCCGACCTCAAAGACCATGTGCTGGGCGCGATGAGCCGCCGCGCAGCCGAGATGCTACTCGACGATATCGACAGCATGGGGCCGGTCAAGCTCAGCCAGGTAGAAGAGGCGCAAGGCCAGGTCGTAGAAGTTGCGCTCAAGCTGCAAGGCGAGGGCAAGATCGCGGCGATCGGTGGCGGCGGTGAGGAGATGGTGTAATGGCGAACTCGCGGTACATCCCCGATCGGGTCGAGATCAACGCGGGCCCCGTCCCGTTCCCCCAGCGGGGCCAGCGGTCGGGGGAGCGCGCCTACACCCGGATGGCGTTGAGCGAGACCATGGATCGGCCCTCCGCGGGCGCCACCGCGGCGCCCGTCGATGAACAGCAGGTTGCGTTCGAACAGGCCAAGCAAAGCGGATACGAAGCCGGGCTCGCCGAAGGCCGTGCACAAGCCGAACGCGAAGTCAGCGAGCTCCTCGCGTCGTGGCAAGCGAGCGTCAACGATGTCCTCGGAGCGCGACAGGTCGTCTTGGAAGCCTACCGCCAAGAACTCGTGGAGCTGGCCCTGGTGGTGGCCGACGCGATCGTGCAGCGGCATATCGCGCGCGAACCCGACTTCAGCCAGCACCTGGTGGAGCAAGCGTTTGCCACGCTCGGTCGGGCCGAGGCGTTCACCTTGACCCTCTGTCCCCAAGACGCCGAGGAGCTCGACGCCTGGTTACACCAGTTGGCGGAGACCGGGTGCAGCGTGGTGGTCCAACGCGACGAGTCGCTGGGTCGGGGCGACCTGCGACTGCGAACCGCGACCGGTTCAGTGGAGAGTCTGATGTCCGAGCGGGTCGCTCGGGCGCGACAGCTGGTTTTGGGCGACGCCAACCGCGATGACCCGCCGACGGAGCCGACGCCATGACCCCCGACCACCCCCCTCGCCCGCCGCTGAGTCACATCGATCCGGCCGCGCTCAAGGACGCGCTACGACCCCGAGCCGCGGGGCACGTCAGCGGCGTCGTGGGCCTGTTGGCCGAGGGCTACTGCCCCGGCGCCGCGGTGGGGGACCTGGTCGAGATCCACAGCGAGCGTCGTCGGATCACCGCCGAAGTCGTGGGACTGCGAGACGGCAAAATGCTGATGGTCGGGTTGGACGACCTGCGGGGAATCGGCCTCGGAGCGCGGATCGAACACCGGGGTCTCGCCGCCAGCGTCTCGTGCAGCCCGCATCTGCTCGGCCGCGTCCTCGATGCCCGCGGTGCAGTCCTCGACCGGGCCAACGGCCCGATCGCGGGTCCGTTCGAATGGCGACCGATCTACGCCCCCGCCCCCGGGCCGTTCGAACGCCGTCTGATCGACGAGCCGCTCCCGGTGGGGATACGCGTGGTGGACGGATTGCTCACACTGGGTCAAGGTCAGCGGATCGGCATCATGGCCGGGGCCGGCGTGGGCAAAAGCACGCTGATTGGGAGCATGGCCCGGCACACCGCCGCGGACGTGATCGTCATCGGACTGATCGGCGAGCGCGGACGCGAGGTGATGGAGTTTCTCGAGCGCACACTCCCGCAAGAGGCCCGGGCACGCTGCGTGACCGTGGTGGCGACGTCGGAACGGTCCCCCCTCGAGCGCACGCGCGGGGCGTTTGTCGCCACGTCGATCGCTGAGTACTTCGCCGGCTCAGGGCGCTCGGTGTTGCTGCTGATCGACAGCGTCACTCGCTTCGCGATGGCGCAACGCGAGCTCGGCCTGAGCATGGGCGAGCCGCCGGCGACCCGCGGCTACACACCGTCGGTGTTCGCCATGCTCCCCCGGCTGCTCGAACGGGCGGGCCGGTTTCGCCGCGGCGGATCGATCACCGGCATCTACACGGTCTTGGTCGAAGGCGACGATCTCAACGATCCCGTGGGGGACGCTGCGCGGTCAATTCTTGATGGGCACCTTGTGCTATCGCGCGACCTCGCGGCCGTGGGGCACTTCCCGGCCGTCGACGTGCTCGCCTCGATCTCGCGCGTCGCGAGCACCGTATGTTCCCCTCCACATGTCGACGCGGCGCGGCGCGTGCGACGAATCATCGCCCGCATCGCCGAAGGGCAAGAGCTGCGACAGATCGGCGCCTACGTGGCTGGTGCTGACCCCGAACTCGATCGCGCCCTCGCATTGCGCCCGGCGATGGACACATTTTGCCAACAGGGCGACGCCGAAGCCACGGCGTTCGCCGACACGGTGCGGGCGATGGGCCAACTGGCGGAGGCGGCATGAAGACGCGTTCACTCGCCAAGCTCGTGCGGGTGCGGACCCGTCAACGCAACCTCGCGACCGCTCGCTTGCGCCAAGCCACGGCCCAGCTCGATCGCAGTCGTGAGGCCGAAACCGAAGCGGTGGAAGCGGTGCGAGCCTTGGCTCACGTCGACGAGACACCGGCCCACGAGGTCGATCGCCGCGAGGCGACCGCTCAGCGTCGCGCCGCCCAAGTCGGCCACGCGGAGCACCAAGTCGTGGGCCACCGCGAAGACCTGCAGCGTGCTGCGATGGCCCTGCATCGCGCCGAGGTCCTGCTCGAACGAGCTCGAACCCGGGAGGCCGCCGTCCGTCGCCGCCTGGAGCAACGCGAACAGGACGAAATCGCCAGCCGGCGCGGAGGATCGGCATGATCACATCACGACCACGACGGGTTCATTCGATCGCTTGGCTCGGCTTGTGGGTCCTCGTCGCGCCGGGCTGCGGCGAGGAGGAGCCCCTCCTCCCCGCGGCCCCCGCGGCACCCGCACCGGACGAGGCCGACGGCGAGACCGGCGACGAGACGGGCCACGACGAGGCCGACGAGGCCGACGAGGAGGCTGAGGTCACCCGAGACGGGACCCCGGCCGAGGTGCAACAAGCCGAGGCCGAGTTGCTCGACGACCTCAACGCGCGCCGAGCGGCCTGGCACAAACGCCAACTCAAGGTCGCCGAACGCGATGCTGCCCTGGGCGCCTTGGAGAGTGAGCTGGAGACCCGCATGAACTCCATCGCGGAGCTCGAGCGTCGCCTCCAAACGCAGCTCGGTATCGGCAAACTGGCGCAGGAGCGTCGCGACGAACGCGTCGCATCCCTCGCCGATCTGATCGCGACCATGCCGCCGCAATCCGGGGCCGAGATCGTCGCGCAGATGAGCGACCGAGATGCGCAGTGGCTGATTTTGGCCATCGCCCGCAAAAGCGATCGGAAGGCCGCCAAGTTGCTCGCCTCGATGCCGGCCGATCGGGCGGCGGCCCTCGGCCAGCTGTACCTCGACACCGACCCCGACTCGATCGTGCAAAAGGGCGAGCTGCGAGAGGGCTCCACCCCCGTCCTGCCCGAACCCAAGCCCCCGCCGCCCCCGGCGGTGGAGCCCGCTGCCACGCCGAGCGCCGCTTCGACGCCGGGTGCGAGCCACGAAGCCGCCCCCGACGCATCCCCACCGACCCCGGAGGCGAAGCCATGAAACTGTTGATGCAACTCGATCCCCGTGCCGCACAGCTCGGAGAGGATCGCCCCCCGCCCCAAGCCACGCCGGATGAAGAGACGGACCCGACCCCGTTCGCCGACGTGCTGGCGACCACATGGGACGACGGCGGCGAGCCGACGCCACCCGCATCGACCGGGCCGACGGGGTCCTCGCCGGGGCCGATCGCCACCGAACCAGCCGCCAGCGCGCTCCCGGCCCACGCCGCCGTGTCGGATGCGTTGGCGTCCGCGAGTTTGAACGCCGTGGCGACATCGGGGGAGGTCGCGGGGAGGCCCGGTCCTGGGACAGCTTCGACCCAGATGAGCCCCCCGGGCGTCGACGCGGTCCCCGGTTCGTGGCCGGGGCCGGTGGTCTCGGCGGCCATTCAACGAGGCACCGACACCGTGAGCCCGGCTGTCGGCGGTCGAACGGACAGCGCGGCCACGCAGAGTTCCGCGGAGACCCGGTCGACCGCGGAGACTCAGTGGACCGCCGCCATGCCATCGCACGCCGGCGCTCCGAGCCCGACGGCCGAGCTCCGGCTCGGGGTGGCGGATCGGGCGACCCACCGCGATGGCCCGGTCGACGTCGCCGCCGTGTTCGCCCCGGAGTCCGCACCACCCGACGCCACCGCGCGGCCCACCGCGACCGCTCCGGCCGTGGTCGAGCGGGACATGGCCCCTGCGGCGCGGGGGTCGACCGGGTCGCAAACCGCCCAGACCGCCCATGCGGCGATCGCCTCGTCGACGACGGCCGCCGTCGCCACCGGCCACCGCCCCGCGGGCGCAACGCCACCGTCCGCCGCATCGCCGCGGGGATCGACCCTACCCGCCGGCCCCCGCTCGGGCCGTTTGCCGCCCGCGTCGGACGGCACGTCTGGCGCCATGAACCCGCTCGGGACGAACGCCCGCGATGCAGCCAGCGGGGGCCCGGGTGTCGACCAGCTCGAGCCGCAGCTAACGCCGACTCGAGCGCCCGCGTCCACCGAGCCCGTTCCGTCGGCGGCGAGCGCCGAGCCAGGCCCCGCCGAACGGGGTCGCTCTGGTTTGGGTTCGTCGGAACGCCCATCGGGCCCGCCACCCGCCACGGACCGCCAGCCCCCACTGGCGAGCGGCCAAAACCAGTTTGGCGACTCGATGGCCGTCGAGTCGGAGGGGCCGGCGGAGGCAACGTCCGAATCCACGAGCGACTCGGAAGCCAGCCCGATCAGGCCCGGGGCCGCCGCCATCGCGGCCCGAGGGGAATCGGCCGCGCAGGGCGACCTCTCCCAGCGCCAGCCGCCTGACCCACGTACGCAGGCCTCTCGCGTCGCGTTGACGCGGGAAAGCTCGGCCGAGACGCCACCGACCGAGACCGCTCCATCCCGACCCACGCCCCCCGCCGACCCGACGGCACTGCGCGAGACGATCGAGGGGCACCTGTCGCGCTTGCGACCGATCCCACACGGGGGCGCACGGGTGAAGATTCAGCTCCCCGAGATCGGCGAAGTCGAGCTGCGTGTGCGTGCGCGGGACGACGGTCGCTACGAAGTCGATCTCCGAGCGACTGAGACTCAGTCGGCGCGAGCGCTCCTCCGCGAGCAAGCCGCCTTGGCCGAGCACTTGCGTCTCGACGGCCGGAGCGTGGAGCTACACGTCCGCGCCGAGGACCCGTCGGCGAGTTCGTCCGACCTGATGCAAGAGCGCCACGGCCACGGCGAACGGTCCGCTCGGGGTCAAGCGCGTGACGACGAACCGACGCCGCAGACGTCACGTTCTCCGTCCCCGCACCCTCGATCCGGCCGGCCCGCCACCGCGGGACCGTCGGGGGACGCCTCCCACCGTCTCCCGCGGCGCGGGCTGGTCGATGCGCTCGCATGATCGCTGACCGCGTCCCGTTTTCATCCCCAACACCGTGCGACTCGGCACGCAACTTGTAGCCATCCCCGCTGACCATGTCCATCGACCCTCTCGCGAGTACCCTCGGCGCGCCCGCGCCGGATCCCCGCACCGACGCACTCACGTCCGCACAAAACGGCATGGGACGGGACGAGTTTCTCAAGCTGCTCACCACGCAGATCGAGAATCAAGACCCGCTCGACCCGCTCAAAAACCACGAGTTCGTGGCCCAGCTCGCGCAGTTCTCGGCTCTCGAGCAGCAGATCATCACCAACGATTCGCTGTCGCAGATGCAACAGTCGCAAATGTCGCTGTCGAACGCCCAGCTGACGAACATGATCGGCAAAGAGGTCGTCGCCCGCGGCGACTCGGTCCGCATCGCGGGTGGTGACGCCCAATCGATCGGACTGATGCTCCCGAGTGCGGCGAGCCGCGTGGAGATCACGGTCAGCGATCAAAACGGCAATGCCGTGGCGCAGGTCAACCGCGATCGCCTGTCCCCCGGGTACCAAGACGTCGCGTGGAATGGCCTCAACGTCGACGGGCAACCACTTGCAGATGGCCGCTATCACGTGAGCGTGTCCGCCGTGGACGCGGCCGGCAATCCGATGACGGTCGACACCATGACGCGCGGACGCGTCGAAGCGGTCACGTTCGAAAACGGGATCGCCGAGCTCATCGTTGGCAATGCCCGCGTCGTGCCGGGGGATGTGCTGTCGATTCATGACCTCGTCCCTGCCGCGTCACCGTCTGCGAGCGCCCCCCCTTCGGCGATCCCCGACTCGCAATCGCAAGCCGAACCGCAACCCGAGCCCCAGTCGCCCCCCCCGGCCCCGGATCAGGCCAGTCCCATCCCGCCGAACGCGGAGTTCGACCCGGATGCGTTGATCCCGGACGAACTCGCGGCCGAGGGCAACGCCCCGCCCGCGTGGTTCCAAGCCCTCACGCGCTAGTTCTCGACTGTCTCCCCTTCGCCCGTTTTCACCTCAGGAAAGCCAATGTCTATCACAGGAAGCATGTACACCGGCGCGGCCGGCCTCACCTCGCACAGCGACGCGATGAGCGTCATCAGCGACAACATCGCCAACGTCAATACCGTCGGGTTCAAAAGCGGACGGGCGAACTTCACCGACATGCTGGGCAACGTGATCGCGGGCCAACCCTCGGGTTCGGGCTCGAGGATCGGCAGTGTCCAGACCAACTACTCGCAAGGCGCGTTGCTCGGGACCGGGAACGTGACCGACCTCGCCATCCAAGGCGACGGTTTTTTCATGGTCGAAGGCGTCGTAGACGGCGTCCGATCCACCTACTACACCCGTGCGGGGCAGTTTCTCATCGACGATCAGGGCTATCTGGTCAATAGCGAGAAGCTGCGTGTGCAGGGCAATCCGATCGATGCCAACGGCAACTTGCTCAATTCAGTCGGAGATCTGAGCTTCGAGTTCAACTCGATCCCGCCCGAAGCCACCACCGAGGTGGAGCTGGTGGCCAACCTTGACGCCGAGCAGCCGGTCTCGACCGCGACCTTCGACATCACCGACCCCGCCGGGACCTCCGACTTCTCGACCCAAATTCTCGTTTACGACTCGCTGGGTAACAAGCACGAGCTCGAGCTTTACTTCAACAAGACGCAGCAAACTCCGAACCCAATCTGGGAGTACCACGTACTCACGGCCGGGCCCGATGTCGGCGGCGCGGCGGGAACTTGGGTCGAGCTCACGGACGGCTCCGGCGCGACCCCCTCGATCGAGTTTGACGCCAACGGAGCCGTCGTGGACTACAGCATGACTTCCATCGACGCCGCGTGGCTCGGCGCCAATGCGGAGACGATCGATCTCAACCTCGGAACATCGACCGCCTCGGGCGGCAACGGGGTCGATGGGGTGACCAGCTACGGCCTCAAGTCGGCGGTGACCTTCTCGAGCCAGGACGGGTACCCATCCGGGGACTTGGCCGGGCTCGAGATCGACCAAACGGGCCTGATGTCGGGCTTGTTCTCCAATGGTCAAAGTCGCATGTTGGGACGCGTGTCGCTGGCCGGCTTCGCCAACGTCGACGGCCTGTCCCGTCGTGGCGCCGGGCTCTACGCCGCGACCAACGAGTCGGGCTCTCCCGTGGTGGGCGAACCGTCCAGCGGCGGCCGCGGCTCGGTGGCGTCAGGGAACCTCGAGAGCTCGAACGTCGACCTCGCCCGCGAGTTCGTCGACATGATCTCGGTCCAACGCGGCTTTCAAAGCAACTCCCGCTCGATCACCACCGCTGACGAGATGCTCTCCGAGGTGTTGAGCCTCAAACGCTAGCCCTCACGATCCCACTCTACCTTGACCGGCGTAGTCATCGACTGCGCCGGTTTTTTGTCGGCTCAACTCGGACCTCGGTCGGCACAGTTCGTGCACGAGGGGATCACCGCGGAGATCGAGGCGACACCAAGCCGTCCCTGTCCGCCGCCCTGCTCGAGAAAGGACCCCCGTGGCCGAGGAAACGACCGAAGAAGAGGAACCAAAAAAGAAAAAACCCGTACTGCTCATCATCATCGCCGTCAACGTGTTGTTGGGTGGTGGCGCGGCCGCCTTCTTCTTCCTTCGCAGCGCTCCGCCCCCACCCCCGGCCGGCGAACACGGCGAACACGGCGAGGAAGCCCACGCCGAACCCGAGCACGACAAGCCGTCTCGCGAGGCTCGCCCCACCGGGCCGGTGGTTCAGTTTGAGCCGATCATCGTGAACCTCAACGAGCCCGAGGGCACGCGATTTCTCAAGATCGCGTTGGCGGTACAGCTCGCCAACGAAAAGCTGACCACGCCCGTGGACGAAGCCAAGCCGATCATCCGCGACCACTTCATTCGCGAGCTGTCGGACCTCAACTACCGCCAAACCGCCGGGAACAAGAACAAACTCGCCATCAAGCGGCGACTGGTCAAGCGATTCAACGAGGCGTTGGGTACCGAGGGCGCGGTTGAGATCCACATCACCGAATTCATCGTCCAGTAGACCCGGATGTCACGCGATCTTCCCGAGCCGATTCTCAGCCCCGATCAGGTTCGAGAGCTCCTCGAGACCAAGTCCTCGCGGCGACACGAGGGCATACGCTCGGCGCCGGAAGCCATCGATCTTCTGGCCAACGATCGCCATTTGCAGGCGATGGTGCCGGCGTTGGCCGTCGGCTACACCCGCACGGCCGACAGTTTTCGCAAGATCTTGACGGCCGTGTTGCGTCGCAAGACCGAAGTTCGAGACGAAGCGCCAGAAGTGCTCACCGGCCGCGGGTTGTCGCGCGTCACGAGTCGGGCCGCGTGCATGTTCGCCCTACGCACCACGGTGCTGGGGAAAGACCGTGGCTACGCCATTTTGGCCCTCGACCCGATCATCACGTACTCGGTGATCGAGCGCATGTTCGGCGGGGTGGGCTCGGAACCCAATATCCCCGTGGATCGCCCGCCCACGACGTTGGAGCGGCGATTACTCCTGCGGTCCATGGCCCCGCTCATCGAGGCGCTCGACCACACGCTCGAGCCAGCCGAGGCCTTTCACTTTCACGCGGAACACATCGAGGCCCAACTCGATTTGGTGCCGGGGTTTAGCCCGGACACCAGCGTGCTGCACGTTCCGTTCACGATGACCCTGGGTGATCAGCTGTCGAGCATGTCGTTGGCCATCCCCAGTAGCGTGTTGGAACCGCTGCGGGATGTCCTCAGTGGCCCCGAACCCGAGCCCGGGTCCCATCACGCGGGTGACATGCCGGACATCGTCAAACGCACCCCCGTGACGTTGGCGGTTGAGCTCGGTTCGACGTGGATGCGGCTACGCGACGTGCTGTCGCTCAGCCCCGGCATGACCATCCGGCTCGATCGCCACCCGGCGGAAGAGCTGCCCGTCAGTGTGGAGGGGGTCACCAAGTTCCACGGTTTCCCCGTGCACGATCAGGGCGCCATCGCCCTTGAAATCACCAGGCGATCGACATGAGCGAACAACCGGACGACTTGAGCTTGGTCTTGGACATTCCGGTCCAAGTGTCTGTAGAACTCGGCAAGCGAACCATCCCGATCGCGGAGATTTTAGCTCTCGGGCCGGGGTCGGTGGTGGAGCTGGGCAAAGCGGCCGGCGAGAGCCTCGACGTTCTCGTCAACGGCAAGCTGATTGCCCGCGGCGAAGCCGTGGTGATGGGCGAAAAGTACGGCGTACGGATCACGGAAGTCGTGAGTTCGGCGTTGGACACCAAAAACCTGTTCGGCGCAGCGGCCAACGGCGGCGCCTCTGGAGGAGAAAATGCGGCATAGAGCGTTGCGATTTCTACAGTGTCTCGGCCCGCTCGTCGTGGCCGTCATCGCCACCGCCTCGACGGACGCCTGGGCGGGACCGTTGCGAGTCGAGCTCGTGGACGAAGACGGACAAAGCACCGTGCGCGTGCTGGATGCGGACGGCGAGGTGCCACAACCGGAAGTCACATCGTCGCGACGTGGCTACATGCTGACGTTCATCGGCGAAGCCGTCGAGCCGACCCGCATCGAGTCGAAGAGTCGACGGCTTGAGTACGTGCAAGCGGCGCAGTACGGCAATCGAGCCGTGGTCCGGTTGGCCCAACGGCCCAACCAGCGCGGCGGGATTGCGCCCAACACCACCTTGACCCGACAAGACGGCGGGTTGCGTCTGGTCGTGCTCGAGAACCAGCCGAAGGCGCCGGCACCGGCAGCCGAGCCGCCGGCCCCGGCCGATGCGGCCGATGCTGTCGCCGCGCTCAACGACAAGCTCGGACCGGCCCCCAAGACGCAGCCCTCGGGCCCGGCGTTGGCCGAGCCCGACTTCGAGGGGCTCGAACTCGAAGAGGACGCGCCCCCGGTCGCCGTGGCGGCGGCCTCCCCAAAGGCCGCCGCCCCCTCGCCGCCGGACTGGCTGGCCGAGGAGCCGCCGGAGGCCGCGGGCGGACGCGGGCAAGTGACGGACCGCTCGACCCTGTGGGCCGTGGCCGGTCTGTGCGCCGTGGCCATGGCCTGCGTTCCCCTCGCGCTGTGGGTGCGACGTCGCAAGGGACTGAGCTGGACCACGCAGCAGCGCCTCGAGGTGTTGTCGAAGACATCGCTGGGTAGCAAGCAGCACGTGGTGTGCATTCGTGTCGATCAGCGCGAGCTGCTGATCGGCGTCACGGAGCACCAGGTGCGCCTGCTCGCGGATCTCAGCCACCCCACCTCGCCGGCGGTGGCCACACCGATGCGCGAGTCCGTCCCCGTCCCCGCCCCCGCCCCCGCGCCCGTGATGACCGCCGAGCCGCCGCCCCCGCCCGGTCCGAACCAGGTGGCCGCCGCCGACCGGCTCGACGCCTTCAAGTCCAAGCTCGCTGACGCGTTGGTGACTCAGGGCCAACAAGCGCCCGCGACCAGCTGGGCCGACAAGAGCAGCGGCGTGATCGAGCTCGAGCGGATCTTGTCCCGCCGCGACGTCGGCGGGGTCAGCAGCAGCGATCCCAAGTGGGCATCGGGTCGCGAATCCGCGTAGCTGGGACGACGTTGCCGTGACCGCCCGCCCGCCCATTTCTCCCCGCCGTGGTCTGAGACGCAGGGCACGGCCTTGGATCCGGGCACTGGCGCTAGTCTTCGCTGCCGTCGCCATCGCGTGGGCCACCACGGCCGGCGCCGAACCGCCATCCGCCGCGCCGGCCGATCACACCACCGCTCCGTTGACCGCGGCGGCTGACGCCATGCTGCAAACCGTCGCGCCGACGGCCCCGTCGCCTTCGGGAGCCCACACCGCGCTGCGCATCCTGGTCATGATGACGGCGTTGTCGCTGCTGCCGGCCATCGTCCTCACGATGACCTGCTTTACGCGCATCATCATCGTGTTCTCGTTCTTGCGCCAGTCGCTGGGCATCCAGGGCATGCCCCCCAATCAAGTCATGATGGGCATGGCGTTGTTTCTGACCGCGTTCATCATGGCCCCCGTCGGGGAGCGAATGTACACAGAAGCGTTCGAACCCCTCGCCGAGGAGCGCATCTCGGTGGAGACGGCACTCGAGCGGGCGAAGCAACCGATCGCTGAGTTTATGCTCGCGCACACCAGCGACGACGACCTGCGCTTGTTCTACGATGTGTCCAATCGGCCGCGCCCCAAGACCCGGGCCGAGGTGTCGATGTTGGTGCTCGTCCCCGCATTTACCCTCTCCGAAGTCCGCATCGCGTTTCAGATGGGGTTTTTGGTGCTGATGCCGTTTTTGGTGGTCGATTTGGTGGTGTCGTCCGTGCTGATGGCCATGGGCATGATGATGCTCCCGCCCACCCTCATCGCCCTGCCGTTCAAGGTCATGATATTTGTCCTCGCCGACGGCTGGGGCCTGGTCGTATCCGCCCTCGTCAAAAGTTTCCACCCATGAGCCCCGACGCGATGCTGGCGGTGCTCAACCGCGCCATTTGGACTGCGGCCGAGTGTGTGGGTCCGCTGCTCGTCATCGGTGGTGCAACCGGCCTGGTGATGGCCGTTTTGCAGGCCGCCACTTCCGTCAACGAGAACTCGCTGACGTTCGTGCCCAAGCTGGCTGCCCTCGGCGGCGCCTTCGTGCTGATGGGCAGCTGGATTGTCGACAAGCTGGTCGCGTTCAACGTCGAAGTCTACGAGATGATCGCGGCGATCGGCCGATGAACGCCTTTCTCGCCCAACTCGAGCCCTACTTGGCGCTCGCGTTGCCATGGCTGATGCTTCTCGGTTTGGCTGCCGCTCGCGTGGCCGGCATCATGCTCGCGCTGCCCCAGCTCGTCGGCAGCCGAGTCCCCCCCCACGTCCGGGGCCTTGTGGCCTTGGCGCTGGCGGCATCGTTGGTGACGATTCGTCCACCTACCCCGCAGTTCGTCGGCGGCGCGAACCTCGACTTCGGCTTCGCCCTCGGACTGGGCCTCGAAATGCTGTTCGGCCTCGCCATCGGCTTCGTGATCCACGTGGGATTCGCCACGATCCGTGTCGCCGGCGAGCTGATGGGAATTGAGATGGGCTTGTCGTTCGGCGCCGTCGTCGACCCGCTGTCCAACGCCGACACCACCCCGGTCTCGGCCATCTTCGGCCACCTCGCGGTACAGATGTTTTTGGCGCTCGGACTGGATCGGTCGGTGATCGCCGCGCTGGCGTATAGCGTGGAGCGTCAACCGCTCGGCACCGCACGCCTCTCGGGTGACACAGCCGTCGGGTTGGCCGCGCTCGGGGACGGTATGTTCATGACGGGCGTCCGCATCGCGTTGCCGGTGCTCGGGGCGGTATTCGTTTTGAAGCTCGCGATGGCGCTGTTGACCCGAGTTGCACCCAAACTGCAAATCTTCACGCTGGCGTTCTCGCTGTCGATTCTGGTGGGTCTGTATGTGTTGCGTTCGGCAGTGCCGTCGCTCGGCGCGGCAGTTGCATCAAGTTTGGGCGATACCGTGGCGACCGTTCGATCGGTCGCCTCTGGCGCCGCCCCATGAGCGAACAGAGTCACGCCGAGAAAACCGAGGAACCGACGGCCAAGCGGCGCGGCGAGTTTCTCGACCGCGGTACCATCGCGAAGAGCCAAGATATCGCCGGCGTGGCCATCCTGTCCGGGATGGTGGTCCTGATCATGCTCCACGGTCAGACGATCTACGCGGTGTTGGACGCCAATCTTCGCGAAACCTTGGCGATGGTGGGCGAACCCGCAGCCAGACACGTCACGCAAGCCACCATGGCCAAGGCACTCGGCCTCGGCGCGGGTGCGTTCGTGTCGGCGCTGACCAGCGTGTTTGCGGTGGCCATCATCTTGGGAGTCGTCGCCGGCGTGGCCCAAACCGGCGGAAACATCGCCGGCAAGGCGTTCGAGATCAAGTGGAGCAAGTTCAATCCGGTCACTGGTTTGACCAAGCAGCTGATCACGTGGGCCAAGCTGCAGGAAGTCGGGCTTGCGCTGCTCAAAGCCGTGTCCATTGGGACCATCTTCTTCGTCGTACTGCGCGGGCAAGTCGGCGAGCTGCTCACCTTGGCCGCGTTCCCGCTGCTGTCGGGCCTGGCCCAGATCGGCAGCTTGGTGCTGCGTTTGCTCATCGCGGCGATCCTGGTGTCCGCGGCGCTGGCGGTCGTGGATTACTTCCTCTCGTTTCGCCGGATCCACGAAGAGATGAAGATGACCAAGCAGGAGGTCAAAGACGAACGCAAACAAGCCGAGGGTGACCCCACCGTCAAAAACCGCAGGCGGCAAAAGATGCTCCAGATCGGCTACAATCGCATGCTCGCGGCCACCGCCGACGCGGATGTGGTGGTGGTCAACCCGACCCACTACGCCGTCGCGTTGGCCTACCGGCCCGAGCGTGACGCGGCCCCCAAGCTCCTGGCCAAAGGCAAAGACGCGGTCGCGTTTCGGATCCGGCAAGTCGCCCGCGAGCACCAGATTCCGGTGATCAGCAACCCTCCCGTGGCGCGAGCCGTCTACCACACGGCTAAGGTGGGCGCCGAGATACCCGCCGAGCTGTATGAAATCGTCGCCCGCGTACTGGCCTACATGTATCGCATGACCAGGCGAGCCCCCGCATGAGCCAAACCGAAGCATCTCCGGCGCCGACATCAAAGGCGTTCGGCTTGGGCATGGTCGCGGTCGTGCTCATGCTCATTTTGCCGGTTCCGCCGCTCCTGCTCGACACGCTGCTGACGCTCAGCGTCTCGATCTCGCTGCTGATCTTCCTGCTGGCGATCAGCTTCGGCGATCCGGTTGAGTTTTCCACGTTTCCCGCGGTGCTGTTGGTCACCACCACTTTTCGGCTGTCGCTGAACATCGCGTCGACCCGACTGATCCTCTTGCACGGCAGCGAAGGCGCCGATGCGGCCGGACAAGTGATTTTCGCGTTCGGCGAGTTCGTGGTGGGCGGTTCGTATGTGGTCGGGATCATCGTGTTTCTCATTCTTGTGGTCATCAACTTCAAAGTGATCACCGCCGGTGCCGGTCGCATCGCCGAGGTTGCCGCCCGGTTCACCCTCGACGCCTTGCCGGGCAAACAAATGGCCATCGACTCGGATCTGTCCAATGGCTACATCACCGAGCCGGAGGCCCGCCGCCGGCGCGAGGAGCTGTCCAATCAAGCCGACTTTTACGGGGCCATGGACGGCGCCAACAAGTTCGTCAAAGGCGACGCGGTCGCTGGTCTGATCATCACCGCCATCAATGTGGTCGGAGGCATCGTCATCGGGATGGTGCAAAAGGACATGGCCTTCGCCGCGGCGGCTGAGACGTACATCATCTTGACCATCGGCGATGGGCTGGTGTCGCAGATCCCCGCCCTGCTGGTCTCCACCTCCGCCGGCTTCATTGCCACCCGCACGTCGGGCGGCGACGACCTCGGCTCGACCCTCAAAACCCAGCTTCTCGGTCGCCGCGAGCCGCTGACGATGGCCTCGATCGCGCTATTGGTGATCGGTTCGTTTCCCGGCATGCCGTTTTTCACCTTCGCCGCGCTGGCCGGCGGCACCTTCCTCCTGGCGCGACGTGCCTCCGGCGTGGCCGCCGCGGACGCGGCGGAGGCCACGGAGGACACCGCCGGCGCTGCCCAAGCCGAACCCACGCTCCACGAACTGATGAGCGTGGACTTGCTGGCCCTCGAAGTCGGATTTGATCTGGTCCCCCTCGTCGACGGCAAACGCGGCGGCGAGTTGCTCGGTCGAATCTCCCAGATCCGCAAGCAGATCGCCCAAGACCTCGGCGTCGTGGTGCCGCCGGTCCGCGTCCGGGACAACCTCCAACTGGCTCAAAACAGCTACCGACTGCTGGTATCGGGAACGTCGGCCGGCGGGGGCGAGCTGGAGATTCACCGCCTGATGGCGATCGATCCGGGCGGCGCGGTGGGAAATCTCCGCGGCCGCCCGGCCAAAGAGCCCGCGTTCGGCATGCCCGCCGTTTGGATCACCGCCGCGGATCGAGAACGGGCCGAAGTCATGGGCTACACCGTCGTGGATCCGCCGACCGTGGCCGCCACGCACCTCACGGAGATGTTCCGGGCCCACGCGGCCGACTTCCTCGGCCGCGCGGAGGCCCAAGACCTCATCGACGCGTTCGCGGAGACCAATCCCAAGCTGGTCGAGGAGGTCATTCCCACGCTGCTGCCATTGGGCGAGGTCATTAAAGTCCTCAAGAATCTCTTGCGTGAAGGGGTCAGTATTCGTGACCTTCGCTCCATCCTCGAAGCCATCGCCGACCACGCCGCCACCGTCAAAGAAACGGAACCGCTGACCGAGTTGGTGCGCCAACGCATGGCGCGAGCGCTCACCGACCGCTTCTCCGATCCGCAGGGGCAGGTGCACGCGTTGGTCCTCGACCCGTCCGTGGAGGCGGTGTTTCGCGGCGACGGCACGCCGGCGGCCAATGTTGACCCCGCCGCGTTGCCTCGGGTCGTGCGCGGCCTGGAACAAGCCCTTGGAGCCCTCGCGAGCGTTCCGAGCGATCCGTTGCTGCTCACCTCGCCGGATATTCGAGCGACGGTGGCCACCGTGACGGCTCGTCATGCACCGGGTCTTGCAGTGATGAGCTTCCGAGAGGTCGACGCACGCGCCACCGTCAAAACCGCCGGTGTCGTGCGCCTCGCCGCCTAGCCGCGTCTCCGCGCGGCAACAGTCGGCGACGAGGACACCGGACCTCGTAAGGAAACAGCATGCCACAAGTCCGCACATTTCAAGCCCGCGAGATGAAAGAGGCACTGGCCCTGGTCCGCCGTGACCTGGGGCCCGAGGCCATGATTCTGGGCACTCGACGCGTACCGGGCCGAGCCATGGGGTTGCTCGGCGGGTCGCTCATCGAGATTCAGGCCCGCGCCGCGGACGTGGACCCTAGCGCGCCACCCGGCGCGCCGGCCCCCTCGCCGACCCCCTCGTCCTCCGCCGCACCACCCGGCGAGGAGGGCCCGCCCGCGGTGGCGAACCGCCATCGGGCCTTGCTCGCGCTGAGTCGGGCCCAGCGGCGGCAGCACGACCGACCGTCCCCGAAGACGCTGCGCGAGCAAATCGATGACCAACCGAACAGCGCCCTGGCAGCTGCGACGGGGTCCGCCAGTCGCGACACGCCGGCCCACAACGCGCTACGCCGGCGACTCTTGTCCGGCCTGGTGCCGAGGGAACTGTGTGAATCTTGGCTGCGTCAGGTCCCCGACCACCTCGACGAGTCCAGCGCCCATCGCCACCTCGCCGAAATCTTGACACGAGCCTTAGGAGAGGAGGCCGCGTTGACGGCCCCGGGCAGTCGCATCGCGGCCTTCGTCGGTCCGACCGGTGTCGGCAAGACCACCACGATCTCGAAACTCGCGGCGATCGCCAAGCTCATCGAAAACCGCAGCGTCGCCTTGGTGACCCTCGACGACGCCAGAATCGGGGCCTCGGCCCAGCTTCGTGCCTACGCCGAACTGCTCGAGGTTCCCTTTCACGTCTGCGGCCACAACCTGAACCTCGCCCGGACACTGGCCACGGTTCTCGATGCCGATCTCGTCCTGATCGACACCGCGGGTTGCCCAATCAACGATCTTAGCGAGCTGGCGGCCCTCAACCAGCGATTGCAACGCGCGGGGGAACCCGTATCCGTCCACCTCTGCGTCGCCGCGGCGACTCGATTCGCCGAGCTGGAACGCATTCTCCATGTGTACCGCCCCTATTCGCTCCACGCGGTACTCCCCACAAAACTCGACGAGGCGGTGGCCGTGGGATCGATGTTTGCAGCACAGGCTGAAACTCGCTTGCCGTTCTCCTTCGTCACCACGGGACAACAGATTCCCGATGACTTGGCGCGAGCCACTCCCCAACTCCTTGTCTCGACCCTGCTCGGCGAATCAACTCATGACCGCTAAACCGCAACGACAAAGCGCCGCGAAGCCTTTGACCCGACCCACGTCTGGTGGGACCGCCCCGGCCCACTCGGGCACCGTGGTACCGATCGGGTCGGGCAAAACGCCCATGTCCCCGACCGTCATCGCCATCACCTCCGGCAAAGGCGGGGTGGGCAAAAGCAACATCGCCGTGGGACTGGCCATCGCCTTGGGACGCCGCGGCGCCCGGGTGCTCTGCGTCGATGCGGATCTGGGACTGGCCAACATGGATATCCTGTTCGGCGTGGCGCCGACTCAGACCACGGCGGACCTCGTGTCTGGCGACGCGGACATTGATGATGTGATCGTCGAAGCCGCGGACAATGTATGGCTGCTTCCCGGCGCGTCGGGACAGGCCGACCTCGCGGATCTGAGCGACCAGAAACGCCGAGCGTTCTTCACGGCCATCGACTCGGTCGACGACCGGTTTGACGTCGTCGTGGTCGATACCGGCGCCGGCGTGGGCTCAAACTCCGTCGGTTTCGCGGCCGCGGCCAAAGACATCGTGGTGGTGGTGACTGGCGAGCCCACGAGCGTCGCGGATGCCTACGGGATGATCAAAGTGCTGTGCACTCGCTGTGGCGTGCGTCGTCTCCACGTGTTGGTCAACATGGTGAACAACCATCACGAAGGGGAAGCGGTGTTTCGACGCCTGGACAATCTCACCTCCCGCTTTCTCGATGTGCGCCTCGAGTTTTTGGGCGTGTTGCCGCGTGACCAGGGCGTGGCGCGGGCGGTGATGCGTGGTGAGCCGTTTTTGCGCAGTCATCCCGACGCACCGGCCTCCAAAGCACTGCTGAGGATCGCCGATGGTCTCGCCGACTCTAGCGATCCCGACGATCGCCAAGGCGCGATTCGGCTGTTCTGGCGCAAACTGTTGCGCCAAGGAGGCGCCCAATGAGCCGCTCTTCGGCCGCCAAGAACAAGGGATCCGAGGCGAATTCGTTCGCCGAGCCCTCGACCGGTACCGCCAGTGCGCAGCGCGGCGACGGCGAGGCGGCCACGAGCGAAGCCGCCGCCAACGATGCCATTGCCGACGATGCCGCACCCGACGAGGCGGCCGCCAACGATGCTGCACCCGAGCCCGCGGCAAACGAGGCCCCCCGTGCCGCTCGCTCGCGCGGCCGAAAACGTCGCGCTCGGACCAAGCCAACGAGCAAGGCGAATATCGATCCCACGCAGTACCTCGACTTCGTCCGCAAGATCGCGAGCCGAATGGCGAGAAACCTGCCGAGCCACGTCGCGCTCGACGACCTGATTGGCGCCGGTATCTTGGGCCTCATCGACGCGATGGAACGCTACGATCCCGCGAAAGCGGATCGGTTCGAGACGTTCGCGGAGTTTCGCGTCAAAGGAGCGATCCTCGACGAGTTGCGGCGCTACGACATCATGGCCCGCAACGCTCGCTTGACGTCGAAGCGCATCGCTCGACGGGCGCAGGAGCTGACCGCGGTCTTCGGCCGCCCCCCGACCGACGCCGAATTGGCCAAAAGCCTGGATCTCGCCGTCGAAGACTACCGTGCCCTGGTCAACCGCGTGGGTAACGTACGAGTCCTCAGCCTCGACGATCTCACGGGAGAGCACGACACCGCCAACGACCACGCCGTGGAGCTGTCGTCGCCGGTGCTCGGGCCCGACGAGCTCACCTCGTTGCGAGAGCTCAAGACCCACCTGGAAAGCGCGCTCGCGGGGCTGCCCCAGCGCCAGCAAAAGATCATCGACATGTACTACCACCGCGAGATGACGCTCAAACAGATCGGTCTCGAGGTCGGCGTCACGGAATCTCGGGTATGTCAAATTATGGGTGAGGCCACGTCAAAGCTTCGCGCCATGCTGCGTCAGGAGAGCAGCCGTCGTGGCTAACGGCGTCTATATCGCCATGTCGGCCGCCGTCGCGGCCGAGCGCCAACTGTCGGTGACCGCGAACAACCTCGCCAACGTCAACACGACGGGGTACAAGCAAACGCGGACCGCGTTCGACGCCTATCTCGTCAAGACGCTCGATGGGGCCCCGGAAGAAAAGGGGTTTACCGCCATGAGCCTGACGCAGTCCGATCTCCGGGCTGGCGCGCTCGAGACCACTGGCAATCCCCTCGACGCCGCGCTCGCTGGCCCCGGCTTCTTCGTGGTGCAAACTCCCGACGGTGAACAGCTGACGAGAGCCGGCAGTTTTCGGCTCAACGAGCAGGGAACGTTGGTCACTGCGCTGGGGCATCCGGTGCTGACCGGAAGTGGAGCGGGTCGCCGCGCTCCGATTCAAATCGACCCCGGCGGCGGCCCGGTCACGCTCGGGTCGCGGGGCGAGGTCGCGCAGGCTGGCACGGTGCTCGCATCACTGGCCATCGTGAACGTCGATCCGTCAAGCCTGACCAAAGTTGGAGACACCGCATTTCGGGCTCCGGCCGAGGCCTATATCGACGTCGGCGATCCGATCATGTCGTCGGGCTATCTCGAACGCAGCAACGTCAATCCCATCCGCGGGATGATCGAGCTCATCGGGGCGACCCGCGAGTATGAACGGAGCGCGAAGATCATGAGCAAGTACCGTTCCCTCGACCGCCGCACGCTCGAAATCGTGTAGCGCCACTCATTGCGAGACCACCTATGATCCGTGCCCTGAGTACGGCTGCCACGGGTATGGAAGCCCAACAGCAGCGTATCGACATCACCGCCAACAACCTCGCCAATGTCAATACGACGGGCTTTAAGAAGTCGCGTGCGAGTTTTCAAGATCTCTTGTACCAAACCGTGCGAGCGCCGGGAACCTCGGCCGCGCAGGGAGTGCAAGTCCCGACGGGACTGCAGATTGGACAGGGGGTGCGAACGGTCTCGTCACAAAAGATCTACACGGGCGGCGACTTTGCACAAACTGGCAATCAACTCGACATCGCCATCGAAGGCGGCGGTTTTTTTCAGGTGTCGTTGCCTGGCGGCGAGCTGGTTTACAGTCGCGCGGGCAACATGACGCTGAACAGCGAGGGCCAAGTCGTGACACAGGACGGCTACCCCCTGGAACCGGCCGTCAGCATTCCTCAAGACGCCACTTCGGTCACGATTGGATCGGACGGCACGGTCTCCGTGATTCAGGCCGGGCAGCCCGCGGCCACCGAGGTCGGTCAGATCCAACTCGCGGGGTTTCTCAACCCAGCCGGTCTCGACAGTATTGGCCGCAATTTCTACCGTCAGACCTCGGCCAGCGGCGATCCTCAGGTCGGTCCTCCGGGGATTCAAGGCCTGGGTACCCTGAGTCAAGGCTCACTCGAAATGTCGAATGTCAAGGTCGTCGAGGAGATGATCTCGCTGATTTCGAGCCAACGAGCCTACGAGGTCAACTCCAAGGTAATCAAGGCCGCCGATGAGATGCTCCAGACGACGTCGAATGTCGGTTAGTCGACCGCGCCTTGAATCCGCGCCGGCCAACTCGAGCCGGCGTCGACGACCGTCGGTACACGCCGCCGTGGTGGTCTGCCTCGCGCTGTTGGTGGCGTTGGGGCCGGCCACGAGCGGAGCGGCCGTCGACGCAGTGCGGGTGGAGAGCGATCGCATCGAACTGGGGGCCCTCAGTCCCGCCGCCCCGCGCGAGCTGTTGCACCTCGACATCGCCCCCGCCCCGCAACCGGGCCGGCGCGTGCGGATCAGTCGGGATGCGGTCCGACACGCGTTGCGACGCGCGGGGGCCGACCCCACTCTCGCGGACGGACTCCCGCCGGTGCAGGTCGTGGAACGAGCGGCGAAGACCGTTGCCGCAACCACCCTCGGCGAGGACATCACCCGCATCGTCGCCCGCGACCTTCCGCAGGGCGTGCGCGTGCAGGACATCGTCGGCCTGCGTGAAGTGGTGCTCCCGGTTGGAGAGCACCAAGTCGACGTTCGCCTGAGCCGCCTGCGGCGGGCGACGTCGGCCATGGTCAAAGTCAGCGCGGATGGGCGTAGCTACGCGAGCTTCCCGGTGACCGTCAATCTCGTGGGTCAGGCGCAGACGCCCGTGTTGACGCGCGACGTCGACTCGACCGCGGTGATCCGTCGCGCCGACGTGGCCATGGTCGACACCCCCCTCGACAAACTGCCGCCGCGCGCCCTACTGCGCCAAGATCAGCTTGTGGGGCGGGCGGCCGTCACCCGGCTGCGCGCGGGCCAAACGGTGAACGCACGGGCGGTCAAGACCCCGCCCCTGGTCACGCGCGGCAAAACGGTGACGTTGGTCGCGGCGTCGCGGGGCATTCGGATCACACAAACGGCCCGCGTCGAGGAAGACGGTCAGGCCGGGCAGTGGATCCGTGTCCAACCCCTCACCGGAGCCCACGAGGTCAAGGCCCAGGTGGTATCTCCGTCCGAGGTGCGCATCGACTTGGGAGCGCAACCATGAGTCGACGCGGTCGCCTCAAGCTGCTGTTGGCCTCGCTCGCGTGCACCCTCGGGTGCGCGGGCCCGGCGACCGCGTACAAGTTTCCTGAACGCAAGTACGAACCCGGCGAGTACGCCCCCGACGTCGCCGACCAAAGCGGATTGTTGTGGGGCGAAAACACGGCGTCGGTGTTCGAGGATAACCGGAGTCGACGACTCGGCGACCTCCTCATTGTGCGCGTCGAAGAAGCCGCCAACGCGAGTGACACCGCGAGCACGCAGACCAGCTCAGAGAGCACGGCCGACGCGGGTATCAACAATCTTTTGGGGATCGTGGAGCACTGGGCCGACAAACATCCGTACGTGGACAAAGCCGCGCTCATCTCGGCCGTGATGCGTAACTCCTATAAGGGCTCGGGCCAGACCAAGCGCAACGGCTCGCTTTCGGCCACGATCCCAGTCCAAGTCAAGCAAGTGATGCCCAACGGCGATCTGTTCGTCGAAGGCGGCAAGACCATCCAGATCAACCAAGAAGAGACCCACTTGTACCTCAGCGGCGTAGTGCGACCGTTCGATATCGACATGGACAACACGGTCTCGTCCAACCGGGTGCTCGAAGCCCGAATCGACTTCAGTGGCCGTGGCGTGGTGTCCGACAAGCAAGGTCCCGGCTTGCTGCACCGCGGAATGGACGCGGTATGGCCGTTCTGATCTCGCGTACACCCCGGCTGGGATCGCGCGGCGTGAGTGGCCGGGGGGCGGCCCGACCCCCGCTCGCGACGCTCGTGGCCGCGGTCGTGCTCATGATGGGGTTCGCGATCCCGTCCTCGGCCCGCGCCGATCGTCTCAAAGAGCTCGCGACCGTGCGGGGTGTCACCTCCAACGCCTTGGTGGGCTACGGCCTCGTGGTCGGCCTGGCGGGCACCGGAGACAACCTGCAAAGCGTGCAGACCCAAAAGATGATGGCCAACGTACTCAGTCGGCGTTTTGGCACCAACATCACCCCCGCTCAGATCCGGGCCCAAAACGTCGCGGTGGTCATGGTCACCTCTCGTCTACCCCCGTTTTCTCGAGTGGGTCGCCGGCTCGACGTCACGGTCTCGAGCGCATCGAATGCCAAGTCGCTGCTCGGCGGGACCTTGCTGCCCACCGCACTCAAAGGCGGCAGCGGAGCCACGTTCGCGTGGGCCGAGGGAGCCCTGACGGTCGGAGGGTTTTCCGCTTCCGGCGGGAGCGGCAGCAGTGTGACCCGTAACCACCCGACGGTGGGCCAAGTCCCGGGCGGCGCGGTGGTGGCCAAGGAACTCAACTATCGCCTCGACCCCAAACGACCGCTGACCATCGCGCTCAACAACCCGGACTTCACGACGGCCGCCCGGGTTGCGAAAGCCATCAACGCGCGCCTGGGGGCCAACGTGGCCGCCGCCGCGGACCCTGGGACGATCCGGATTCAGGTTCCCCCAAACCTGCGCAAAAACCTGGTGGGCCTCGTGGCCACCATCGAAAACATCGAAGTGATTCCTGACCAACGAGCCCGCGTCATCGTCAACGAGCGCACCGGCACCGTGGTCATGGGCACGCAAGTGCGAATCTCCGCCTGTGCCATCTCCCACGGCGGATTGACGGTCCAGATCTCCGAGTCTCCGGCGGTCTCGCAGCCGAACCCGCTAGCGGATGGGGAGACCGTCACGGTGCCTCAGTCCGAAGTCGAGATCGTCGAGGATACCGGCGACATCAAGCTCATCAATCCCGGCCCCACGCTCGGGGACGTCGTCCATGCCCTCAACGCCTTGGGGGTGCGACCACGTGACCTCGTGGCGATTCTCATGGCCATGAGCCAAGCCGGGGCCTTGCGCGCCGAGATCGAGATTCAGTGATGAAGTCTTTGGACGCCGAGCTCGCGTTGCACCAGGCCCACCGCCTCCCGACCAACCCCCGCCCGGGAGGGGACGACGCCCAAACGGCTGCCGCGAAGTTCGAAACGCTCGTCTTCGGCGAGTTGATCAAAGCCATGCGCGCCACCGTCCCCCGCGACGAGGAGGACGAGAGCTTCGGTCTCGAGCTCTCTGAATCGATGTTTGACGAGGCGATCGCCGATGCCAGCGCGGGCAGTTTGGGTCTCGAGCGCCTCTTCGCCCGCGAACTTGGCGAAGATGGGTCGGCTGCGCCGGTGCCCGGCATCGAGATGCCTCACCGGCACCGAGGGGCCCTCGCCGCGTACCGCCCCACCGAGACGGTGCCCTCCGTCACCGTCCAAGGGCCCCGCTCACGCTACGGCGCCCTGGCGCCGGCCCTGCCCGTCGCCGGTGAGCGACCCACCGTCGGCGTGGTCAGCTCGCACTTCGGATGGCGACACCACCCCATCAAGCACACGCGCTCGTTCCACGAGGGCCTCGACATCGCCGCGCCCGAAGGCACGGAGATCACCGCGGTCCAAGCGGGACGGGTGCGTTTTGCCGGCCGCCGCGGCAGCCTCGGCAACCTGGTCGAGCTGGAGCACGCCGACGGATCGATCACCCGCTACGCCCACGCGTCACGATTGTTCGTGCGCCGAGGCGATCGCGTGGAGGTTGGCGAGACCATCGCCGACGTCGGGGCGACTGGCGCGGCCACGGGCCCCCACCTTCACTTTGAAGCGCTCGTCAACGACAAGGCGGTCGACCCCGAGCGCTACCTCGCCAAGCTCCGCGCCCAAGCGGAGGACTCGAGATGAATCCATGAGCTTGCCTCCACCACGTACCGCCATCGAGATCCCACCCAACACCGCTCGAGTCGACGCTATCGTCGAGCGCGAGATCGCCGTACTCGGCGATCTACAACGCCTGCTGCAGCGCGAAGCCACCGCTTTGCGCGAGCTCGACTACGCAGCGATCGACGACATCACGGACCAAAAGGAACGCATCGAAGGCGCGCTGATCGAGCTTCGGAGTGCACGACAGCGGGCTGACGGCAAACTCGCGGCCGGCCAAAAGGAACGCTACCGCGGGATCGCGACCCAAGTCCGTCAGCTCGGGGAGCAAAACAGCCGTCGCCTCCAGGTCTGCGTCGCCTCGGTCCGCGAGCTTCTCAACGCACTCACCGGGGTGTCCACCGCGGCGTATGGCCGCCAAGCCCAGGCCAACCCGGCGGGCATTCGGCCCGTGCTCACCTCGTCGATGGGCTAGCGCGACCGATGGCCAGCATCAACGGCATCTTGGACACGGGACGGAGCGCCATCTTGGCGCACCAAGGCGCGATCTCGACGACGTCGCGCAACACGGCCAATGTCAACACGCCTGGGTACCACCGACGCGACGTGGTGCTGTCCAATATCAAAAGCCTCCCGGGGGTACAGGTCGAGGAGCGTCGCCGCAGCAGCGACGCCTACCTCGGACGCAAAATACTCGAAGCCCACGGTGCCTTGGGATCGGCCGAGGCCCAAGCCCCCTCCCTCGGTGCGGTGCAGCAGTTGTTCGCCGACCGCGACGGAGGCCTCGGCACCAGCGTCGACGCCTTCTTCAACGCCCTTCGTGCCCTGGAAGCGTCGCCGATGAACCTCGATCTGCGACGCGATGTGGCCAGCACCGGGACGACGATGGCGGACCAGATCTCGGCTACGGCCCAGTCCCTCGCGCTCGAACGCCGGCAGGCCGACCGCATCGTCGATGGCATGATCGCCCGGGTCAATGAGCTGACCGCGACGATCGCCGACCTCAACCACCAAATCGCCAACACGCCCCAAGAGGCCGACGGCTTGTACGACCAGCGCCAACTGATGGCCAACGAGCTCGCCTCGTACATCGACGTGCATACGTTCATCCGTGAGCCCGGCCAGATGGTGGTCCTGTTCGCCGACGGGATGAACTTGGTCGACAAGGATTTCGCAGCGACCTTGACCGCGACCCCCGACCCGGCCTACAGCGATATGCGACGGGTCGACTTCACGGGCAACGGCGGCAATCCGGTCGATGTCACCGATCGCCTCGAGTCCGGTCAGTTGGGCGGTGTGGTCAAACTGCGCGATCAGGTCATCACCACGCTCATCGATCGCATCGACCAGTACGCGTACGACTTCATCACCGAATTCAACACTCGCCACCAAGCGGGCTTCGGCACCGATGGCGCGACGGGTCGCGATTTCTTTGATCCGCCGCTAACTGGCGTCTCGGACGCCGCCTCGGGCATGTCGGTCATGACCGGGATCAGCACGAACCCAGCTTGGATCGCCGCCTCCAGTTCCGCCGCCGAGGCGGTAGGCGGCAACGGCAACATCGCCAACCTGCAAGTCCTCGAACGCCAGCCACTCGCGGCCGGAGGCACGCGATCGTTCGTCGAAGAGATGGCCGATATGCTCGGAACGGTGGGGCGAATCGTGCAAAGCAACGAACGCGACAGGCAATCCGCCACCGTCGAACTCGAACAGCTCGAGTCGCTGCATTCCTCACAAGTCGGCGTGGCCATCGATGAGGAGATGATCGATCTGACCCGATTCCAACGCGGCTACCAAGCCGGCGCTCGTATCGTGACGACCGTCGACGAGATGTACCAGACCATATTGGGGATGTGATGCGTGTCACCGAAATCAGACTCCATCAGTTGGGCTCCACGTCGATTCGCGACGCTCGCGAGCGGCTCATGGAAGCCCAACGCGTCGCGGTCTCGGGCGCTCGGGTCAACGAGCTGTCCGACGATCCGGCCTCGGCCGCGCGCGCGCGGCTGGCCCGATCGCTGATGCACCAGGCCGAAAGCCACCAGCGCAGCATCGAACTGGGGAACCTTCAGCTCGAGCGCGCAGAGCAAGCCCTCAGTGAGGTGTCGAACCTGCTCGTGCGAGCCAAAGAACTGACGTTGGCCATGGCCAACGAAACGATCACCGCATCCCAGCGCTCACTCGCAGCGCAAGAGATCAACGAGCTTCGCCTCACGGCGATCGACTTGGCCAACACCAAGGCTGGCAACGAGTACGTGTTCGCCCACGTGAACACGACCAGTCCGCCGGTCGACGCCGCGGGCACGTTTACCTACGACGTCAACACCTACCAGACCGTCCGCGAGGCCGAAGTCGGCCCCTCGTCACGGGCCGAGATCGGGTCCTCCGCCAGCCTCGCGTTTGCCCAGCGCGTGGCCGACCCGGGCAGCATCGATGTTTTCGTGGCGCTGTCCGACCTTGTCGCCGATCTCAACGCCAATGATCCCGACGCCGTTCGAGCGGCGGTCGATGACCTCGACTCGGCGCACGATCAGGTCGTGGCCGAGCGCGCCCGCATCGGGCTACGCACGTCGCGGTTGACCACGGCCCAGGAAACGGCCACTGCGGCCCAGGACGTGTACCGCCAGCTCGAATCCGACCTCGTCGACGCCGATGCCGCCGAAGCGTTTTCGTACCTCAACCTGGCCGAAACCGGTCTGCAGGCCTCACTCGCGGTTACCTCCCGAATCCTTGGCCCTAGCCTGCTCGACATGATGTAGTCCGTTCCTGGTGTAAATGTCCGATCAAACGACGTCCCGTGCCGCGGAGCTTGCACGAAGGTTGATCGCGCACAATAGAGTCTACTGGACGCTGGCATGACAGCACACGCCCGGAAACAAGACGAGGCTCAGCAGGCCTCGTCATCAAGCCAAGGAGGGCATACCGATGCTCACGCTGACCAGGAAGGCCGGCCAGAAGATTCGAATCGGGGACCGCATCGAGATCGTGGTCCGGGAGATTCGGGGTCGTCAGGTTCGGTTGGGAATCACGGCCCCGGAGGGGCTACCGGTGTACCGCGAAGAGCTCTACCAGCAGATCGCGCAGGAGAACTCGAGAGCGGCCCAGAGCGTGGATCTGGACGCGCTGACGGAGCTCAGCGGACCGTCAACACCACCCGCTTCGGACTCGTCGAAATCCCCGAAGACCGAATCGTGACCATGCCACTGGGCATCCCCGGGTTCGTGCAAGCGCAAGAGTTCTTCTTGCTCGATCACCGCCCGGGCTCGATGTTCCGTTGGCTCCAGTGCGTCAATCTTCCCGAACTCGCGTTCGTGGTCGTCGACCCCCTCACCGCGATTCCCGACTATCCGGTCGACCTCGTCCGCCGCTCGGTCAACTTTTTGGACCTAGACCCGGACGAAGACATGATCGTCCTCGCTATTTGCACCGTACCGCCGGCCCCCGAACCGCCGACCCTGAACTTGCTAGCCCCGATCGGCATCGGGCTGACGTCACGGCGCGGGGCTCAAGTGGTGTTGCACGAAACGGGCTTCGGCCCCCGCGAAGAGTTCTTGCCCCCGCGGCCTTAGGTCCACATCATGGCCGATCTGCCCGAGCCGATCCGTCTGCAGCAACTGTTCGCCCGCGATCGGGACGGCCTCGACGCCCTGCTCCAACAACAAGTCAGCGAGCGCGTGTCCACCACCGACACCCCGCACGGCCCCGTGATCTCCGTCGACGGCCGCAAGTTGCACAGCACCCGAGATCCGTGTCGTGAGGCGCGACGATTCGTCCGCAACGTCGACCTCGGCGAGTCCACGATGGTGATCTTGCTGGGATTGGGCAGCGGCCACGTTGCGCGCGCCATCGCACACCAAACCAGCGCGCGCTTGGTGGTGTTCGAGCCCGACCTCGAGGCGCTGGCCGTGGGTCTCGGTCACGGTCCGCTGCCGCCCAACACCCAGATCCTCACCACGCCACGGCGCTTGGGCTCGGCCCTGTACGCGCAGCTTACGTCGTCTGACCGCGGGCTGATTTTGGTCTGGCGCCCTTGCGCTCGGCAAGCTCCCCTCGCCTACCGCAACGCGGCGCGGGAGGCCCGACTGGCGATCGAACGCGCCCGGTTTCGGGATATCACGACGCAGGTTCGCATTGAAGGCTGGCTGGATTTCTACCTCGACAATTTGCCCCAGCTGTTGCGGGGACCCGGGCTGGACAAGCTGCGAGGCAAGCTTACCGGCGTGCCGGCGTTTATCTGCGCGGCGGGACCCAGCCTAGACAAAAACATCGCGCAGCTACGCCAAGTTCAAGACAATGCGTTGATCCTTGCCGTCAACACGGCCGCGTCGGCGCTCGCCGCCGCCGGGGTCCAGCCCCACGCGATCGTCTCGGTGGAGTCGTTGGACATTACCCAGCAACTGGCCGGCCTGCCTTGGCTCTCAGAGATCGCCGCCTTCTTGGAACTCACTGGCAACCCAGCCATGTTCGATCTCCCGGTGCGCCGCGTGCTACCGATCTCTGTCGACACCAGCACTTGCTCGCGGTTCACCGCGGCGCTAGCCGGCGGGCAGGACTTCAGCGGGGGCTTTTGCGTGGCGAATACTGCTACTGCACTCGCTCAAGCGATGGGCTGCCGTCCCCTGGTTTTGGTCGGGCAAGACCTCGCGTACGCGGGGGACCGCGTGTACGCCGAGGGCACGATGTTCGAGGATGTACGCATCGACGTCGCCGACGGCGTCGGCGAGCTGCGCAATTTCGAGAGCAAGCGAGCGATCGAACGCGGGTCACAAGGCTCGCTCAAGGCCGGGGTGCGCCAGGCCACTTCGTTTCGCACCGACGTGGTTCCGGGATGGGGCGGCGGCCCCGACGTCGTCTCCCCCGCCGACTTTCAGCTGTTCCGGGATTGGTATGCCCACTCGGCCGAGACGCTGCGTGACCATGGGATCCGTCCGATCAACGCCACCGAGGGCGGCGCCAGCATCGACGGGTGGGACGAAGTCCCACTGGCGGAGGTCATCGACACGTACCGGCTCGCCGAGCCCCGCCCGGACGAGCCCAGCGTCGGTCAGCGATTCAAGGCAATGACCAGTGTTGACGGTCTCGACCGGGACGCGTTGGTCGCCGCGGTGCAAGCCGAGCGCGAGGTCATCGCCACCATGCTGCGGCTGGGTCTCGAGGCGAGGGCCCTGGTCGACCACGACCCCGACGGCGACCTCAATGCCCCCCTCGAGGTCTCGACTCGCCTCGCCACGATCAATCAAGATGTCTCCGCGCTGCTTCGGCGGGGGCCGCTGTGTACGGAAGCGTTGACCGTACCGCTGGATCTCCTGCGAGATCGCCAAGAACTCAACACCGTGTCGATGCACCAGGTCATCGAGCAACACCTCGAGCGCCTCGACGAACGGCTCGAAGCGGTCCTCAATCGTCTCGATGGTTCGACGTCAAGGCCTTCGCTCGACAAGAGCGCTTGAGCCGAGGGGCCGTGCCCCGCGAGCGGCCCCCCGACGGCCTTTGGGTGCGAGTTGGCCCGCGACGTGCACCGGTACTCGAGTGTTGCTGACGCCGGACTCTCGCAGTCGGCCGGCGGACGCGGAGGCCAGGAAGGCTCTCACCGCCAAGCACTCGGCATCCCTTCGCCCCGACGAACGCCGTCGACCGCTCAGGAGAGTACCTCATGACGATCTCACTTCGCACCAACGTCGCATCCATTCAGGCAAACGCGGCGTTGAATCGCACGAACCACCGCCTGACCGACAACATGACCCGACTTTCGTCCGGTCTTCGCATCAACCGAGCCGGCGACGATGCGGCCGGTCTCGCCATCTCAGAGAAGTTTAGCGCCGACATTCGCTCGCTGTCGCAGCTCAAGCGCAATGCCAACGACGGCATCTCGCTGATTCAAACCGCTGAGGGTGCCCTCTCGGAAGTTTCGCAGATTCTCATGCGGATGCGCGAGTTGGCCATTCAAGGCGCGACCGACACCGTCGCGGACCCGCAAAAGGCTTTCCTTCAAGAAGAGTTCAACGAACTCAAGTCGGAGATCCGGCGCATCGGATCGACCGCCGATTTCAACGGCATCACCTTGTTGTCCGGCACCTACGGGTCGACCAACGCCCTCACTTTTCAGGTGGGGCTAACCGGCGAAGCCGCGCAACAGATCTCGGTGTCGCTCGCGACCATGACCCCGACGGCTATCGGCGTCGACACCATCTCGGTCACGAGCTCGGATGATTCGCGCGCCTCGTTGTCGGTCATCGACTCCGCCTTGTCTACGCTTTCGGCCCAGCGAGCGGTCATGGGTGCTGCCCAAAACCGCTTGCAAGTGGCGGTGAACAACATCTCGACCCAGTTCACCAACATCAACGCCGCGAACTCGCGGATCCGAGATGTCGACGTCGCCGAAGAGACGGCGCACATGAGTCGCAACCAGATCTTGATGCAAGGCGGCGTCGCGGTGTTGGCCCAAGCCAACAGTATCCCGCAGCTCGCCGTACGATTGCTCCAAGGCTAGGCCGTCTCGCGGGACGCCATCGAGGAGCACGCGGGCGCGCCGAAGCTGCGGCGCGACCGCGTGCTTTTTCGTGCTTGGGACCTCAAGCCGCGGCGCTCTCGGCCGATGGCCCCTGTAACACAAACAAGGCACCAGCGCTTCGGCTGGCTCGCCACAACGCTGGGCACGATGCCCACCCCTACACACCGCCAGCGTGTCGGGATGATCCAAGAAAGGATGCACCATGGCCTCTCAAACTCCGCTACGCGACCTTTGCCGCCCTACGGCTGCGCACCCTCCCGTCCACCGCGGGAGATGTCGGCCCACCTAGGCGCGTCCGCAAAGCGATCGTCGCGACGACTTGGTGCGCGGCTTTTGCCGCGCCGTCACGGATGACCCCGCGTCGCCGCGACCCCGAACTCGAGTCAGCACCCGAAGGTGCCCTCTGCGAATGCGACCACAGCTCGTGGTCCCCGACTCTGTCGCCGAGGCCCTGAGTCACTCACCCCAGTGATGAAGCCTCGCCCAGCGGCCTCCTCGACGCCGCGAAGCGACCGAGATTCTCTTATGACTTAGAAACTCGTCCCCCCCTGGTTTGGGCACGAACGCCCGCCGCGACACGACGTCGCGGAACTTCCACGAAAGGAAATCATCATGATCACGGTAATGACCAATGTCACCTCGTTGGTGGCGCAACAAAACCTCAACAAGAACAATCACAAACTCACCGATTCTCTCTCGCGCTTGTCTTCTGGACTTCGTGTGCGCTCCGCCGCAGACGATGCGGCCGGCCTCGCGATCTCTGAGGACTTTAAAGCCAAGATCCGCAGCCTAGGGCAAGCCAAGCGCAACGCCAACGATGGCGTCAGCCTGGCTCAGACCGCCGACGGATCCCTCAACGAGGTCGGTGCGCTGCTGATTCGCATGCGAGAGCTCGCCGTGCAAGCTCGCAACGGTACGGTCAATGACACGCAGCGCGGCTATCTCGACGACGAGTTTCAGGAGCTCAAAAGCGAGATCGACAGAATTGTCAACACGACCGAATTCAACGGCGTCAATCTGATCAACGGCGATCAGTCCGGTGGCATCGAGTTCCAAGTCGGTGTGGGAACCACCGCGAACGACCGCCTGACGTTGTCCATCGCCACCACGTCTGCCGCGGCCTTGTCCATCGACAGCGCCACAATCGGCGGCGTCACTGCGGCCGACACGGCCATCGCTCGCCTCGACTCGGCGATCGAAGCGGTCTCGACCCGCCGGGCCGCGATCGGTGCCATGCAAAACCGCCTGACGGTCACCATCTCCAACATCGATACCTACTCAACCAATCTCGACGCCGCGAAGTCTCGCATCATCGACGTCGACGTCGCGGCCGAGACCTCGCGACTGACTCGTCAACAGGTATTGGTCCAAGCGGGTACGGCGATGCTGGCTCAGGCCAACCAAAGCCCGCAGGTGGCCTTGTCCCTGCTTCGGTAGTTCCAGGTAACCCCCGCCGAGTCGCCCCGCCCTCGCGGCGGGGTGAGCTCTCCTCATTTGTTTCCCCCCATCGGTTGACCCGGTGCCGTTCGCGACGAGGTCCTATGCAACACAAGTTCGGGGCAATTCTGCCCCCGAAGCCCGAGCCGGCTCAGGCTCATTGGGGCACGACGCCCCCGTCTCGCACACGCGAGACGCTCTCCATGTAAGGAAAAACAACAACAATGGCAATCAACATTAATACCAACGTCACATCGCTCTTCGCCCAAAAAGCCCTCAATGGTTCGACCATGGGGTTGGCGGATAGCATGTCTCGCCTGTCTTCAGGTTTGCGAGTCAGAAGTGCGGCCGATGACGCCGCCGGACTGGCCGTTTCTGAGGACTTCAAGGCGAAAATCCGCAGTTTGAACCAAGCGAACCGGAACGCGAACGACGGCGTCTCCCTCGCTCAAACCGCGGATGGCGCGTTGTCGGAGATCGGCAACATGCTGGGCCGTATGCGCGAGCTGGCCACTCAGTCGCGCAACGGTACGCTGAACGATACTCAGCGTGGCTTCCTCGACGATGAGTTCCAGGAACTCAAAAGCGAGATCGACCGCATCGTTGAAACGACGGAGTTCAACGGGGTCGCCTTGATCGATGGCACTCAAGCCGCAGGCATTGAGTTCCAAGTGGGGGTGGGAACCAGTTCCAACGATCGCTTGACGTTGTCGATCGCGGACAGTGACCCCACCGCTTTGTCGATCAGCTCTTCGACGATTAGCGCCACGGCCGGAGCCAGCGCGGCGCTCACTGCATTGGATACCGCTATCGAGGAGGTCTCGACCCGGCGGGCGGCGATCGGCGCCATGCAGAACCGGCTCGCGGTCACGATGTCGAATCTCGACACGTACGCCGCGAACCTCTCCGCTGCGAACTCTCGCATCGTCGATGTCGACGTCGCATCGGAAACGGCCCGCCTCACGCGCCAGCAGATCCTGGTGCAAGCGGGTGCGTCGATGTTGGCGCAAGCCAACCAAGGCCCGCAGATCGCCTTGTCGCTGTTGCGATAGTCGAGTCCTGCGCTCGGCCCGGTCGTTGTCGTTTGACGACCGGGTCGGTCACGGCGGCCCACTTTCGGGTGGGCCACCGTGACCTTCATCCTGACCTTCGCCTATGTCCCCCCACTTCACCCCACCGAGATCCAGCCCTCTCGCGACGTATTTGGGCCACCGTTTGGCCTCAAGGACGGCAGCGAGCCGCCGATGTCCCTAGCCGGGGACCGCCCCGAGTATCATCGTCATGCCCGCCGTACAGTTCTCAGGCCTCGCTAGCGGCCTCAACACCACCGAGATCATCGGCGCCATTATGGGCGCTGAGCGTATCCCGGTGATGCGCATTGAGAACGAGAACCGCGAGCTTCGTTCTCAAGTCAAAATCCTCGATGAGCTGACCGGGGCTTTGAGCAATCTCAGCGGCAAGTCCGAAGCCCTGGGCACGCTCGGAGACTTTCTCTCTTACAAAGGCTCGATCACCGACAGCGAGAAGGCCACGGTGACCGCCGGCGGGGAAGCGGTACCGGGGACCTACAGTCTCAATATCACGCAGCTGGCCGCGGCTCAACGCACCTATTCCACCACGTTCTCGGATGAGACCGCCTCGCTCACGAGCAGCGACACCACGCTGACTATCTCGATGAACGGCGAAGACACGGAGGTCGAAGTGGAGGCCGGGACCTCACTCAACGACCTCGTGGGACTGATCAACGGATCTGGAGCCAACGTGACCGCCGGTCTGATGTACGACGGCTCTGACTACCGTTTGCAGGTGGTCGGCAACGAAACCGGCGCAGACAACGCGATCACCTTCGACGACGGCGACATGACCCTCGACTTGTCGAACACGGTGCAAGCGGCCGTCGACGCCCAGTTCGATCTAGACGGAATCGACATCACCAGTGCAACCAACACGGTCACCGATGCCCTCGCCGGGGTGGCCTTGGAGCTCAAAGAAGTCACCACCAGCGAAGAAACCATCCGCATCGAACCGGATCCGGAGTTGGTCAAGACCAAGGTGACGGAGTTCGTAGACGCGTACAACGAGGTCATCAATATCATCCGCTCTCAGCAAGGCGAGGGCAAAGGCGGCGACACCCTCAACGGCGATTCTTCACTTCGCACCGTTGAACAGCAGCTGCAAAGTCTGGTCACCAGCCCTGTCAACGACTTGACCGACTCGAACGGCGACCAACTAGCGCTGGGCCGGTTGGGTATCGAGACCCAACGCGACGGGACTTTGCTCGTCAGCGACACAGATTTGAGCAGCTTCTTGGCCGAGGACTTTCGCCTCGCGGCAACAATCTTCGTGGGCGAGCCCGAAAACGAGGTCGATGGCCTGGCGGCACAGCTCGACGACCTGATCGACGGCTACACGCAATCCTCAGACGGTCTGCTCTCCATCCGGAAAGACGGTATCAACTCGCGGATCGATTCCAATCAGGACCGCATCGCCACCCAAGAGGCCTATCTCGAGCGCTTCGAGGCCAATCTTCGCAACCAGTACACGCAGCTCGAGAGCACCATGAGTGCGTTGCAGAGCCAACAGCAATACCTGGCACGTTTTCTGCTCGGATAATCACCGTCCATGTCTCAGCTAGCCACGGCGCGCCGCTACCAGGCGGTCCAAATCGAGTCGGCGAGCCCCGGCCAGATCCTCATCGCGTTGTACGACGGCTGCATTCGCTTTTGTCGTGCCGCCCAAAGCCACATCAAAGCGGGGGACGTCGCGGAGAAGGGTCGCATGATCTCCAAGGCCGTTGCCATCATTGGCGAGCTGCGCAGCACCTTGGACCACTCCGTCGCACCTGAACTGTGTGACTCCCTCGAGCGCTTGTACCTGTTCTTTCAAGAACAGCTGAGTATGGCCAACATCAAGATGGACGCGTCCCTCATCGACCCCGTCATCAAGCTGATGTCCGACCTGCGGGAGGCCTGGAGCGAGGCCGTGAAGACCTCCGAACAGGAGCAAAAACGATGACCCGCAGCGACGTACTCGCTCAGATCCGCGATCGTACGGCCCGCGTGGTGACGGATCTACGCACGGGTTCCGCGACGCTCGACGACCTGGTCGAACTGGTCCGAGAGCGTCAACAACTCGTCGAGTTTCTCGCCGAGACCGACGAAGCACTGACGCCCGGTGTCCGTGAGCTGGCGGCCGAGATCGGCCAGCTCGATCGCTACGTACAACATTGGTGCAGCGAGTCCCAAGCCGACATCGCCGCCCGCCTGGTCCGGCGCCGCCCTCGTCCGACCGCTGCCCCCGCCGCTCGCATCATCCACGAGAGCGCCTAACCACTCGCGAACGAAAGTACCTCACATGTCGCAGGAACACCCCGATCACACTGTCGTCACCCAGTTGCTACCGCCTTTGGACCGCGAGTGGGTCACTACAGATGCCGCGAACGACGCTCCTCTGCCCGGCACCGACGCGTCTTGGGTCCACGATGTCAACCGTCTGGTCAGCGGCGTGGTCCACCAGCTCTCGCGCCGCTTGATCGAGCACCGAGTGTTGCTCGAGCTCGACTTGTGCCCCGGCGCGCCGTCGGTCTCTGGCGACCCGCAGCAGCTGGCTTTCGTGCTCGAGGGTATCTTGGCGGCCGAGATGGAGAGCGTCGCCGACGTTGAGCGCGGCGTGATTCGCATCAAGACCTCGGTCAGCCCCGACGCGGTGAAAATCAGCGTGCTCGGCAACTCGCTGCCGCTGCTGCGATTCATCCGCGCGGTGGCCGAGGACGAGTCCGGCCTCGGCGACATGGATCCCACCGTCGCTCACTGCCGTCGGGTCCTCGAAGAGCTGGGCGGCTGGATCGAGTTGCGGGACGAGCGTGGGTTTGTTGGGTTCGAGTTGAACATCCCGGCCCTGCCACTGTGCAACCCCACCAGCGTGGTTCCATTTCGCCTCCACTCCACGCGCGCCCGATCGTTTGAGCCCGCTTTGTGCATGGCGGGGTAGCATGTCACAAGAAGCCCTCGCCATTGCCCGCTCGGCGTCCGAGACCGCGGCCCAGTTCGCCGAGCTGCTCGCCACGCGCTACGGCGACATCGCCAACGCGTTGCGCAATGGTGACGACGCACCGGCCCTCGATGCCCTCGGTGCAAGCACCGACGAGGTGGAACAGTTTCTCATCTTCCTCATCTTCGCCGCCGATCTCGTCCAGCGAAATGACGCGGAGTTCGCCCAGACGCTGCGCGGCTATCACCGCCGCCTCATGACCATCTTTGAAACGCTCGGACCGGCGCTCAAGGACATGGACCTCGTCGAAGTCGCCGATACCCTCGAGCACGATGTGGTCACGTCGCTCAACGAGTACCGAGAACTCGACGACGGGGTCCAAGGCGCCCTCAAAGCCGCCTAAGCGGTCTGCATGCGCGACGCGGACACGACCGGTGCGTGGGTTTTGGTCGTCGACGACGACAAGACCAGCGCACGACACCTCGCGAGCGCGGTGTCGAGCTTCGGCCATCACGCGGAGGTTTCGCATTCTTGGACCGACGCGTTGGCTCGATTCGAACGCCGGCAGTTCGATTTGGTGTTGATGGACGCGGTCTTGCCGGGTGTCGACGGATTTCGCCTCACCCAGCTACTTCGCTCCCGCGCCCGGTCGTACGTACCCATCCTCTTCGTCACCGGCTTGCACGAAACCCGAGCGAAAGCGCACGGGTACTCGGCGGGCGCCGATGACTTTTTGACCAAGCCAGTCGAGCCGGTTGAGCTGCAGGTGCGGATGACGGCGATGCTGCGGATCCGTCGCCTGACCGTCGATCTCGAGAGCAAGCGAGCCGCGCTCGAGCGAGCGGCGAACCTCGACGCGCTCACGGGCATCGCCAACCGTCGCCAGCTCGGCCCGCGCTTACGCGACGAACTCGAACGGTGCGTCCGCTACGGCCACCCGCTGAGTGTCGCCCTGGCGGACATCGATCACTTCAAGCAGGTCAACGATCGCTTCGGCCACCCGGTTGGCGACGAGGTGCTGCGTTGCTTCGGACGAACGTTGAGTACCCACGTGGGTGACCCCGACGCGGCGTTTCGCATGGGCGGCGAAGAGTTCGTCATCTTGTGCCCCGAGACCGACGTGCACGGCGCGGCCAGCCTGGCCGACCAGGTGCGTCGAGCGTTCGCAGCGGCCAGCAAAACGACGGCTGCCGGCCGCTGCAGCGTGTCCTTCGGGGTGTCGGGCAGTTGTGCGTTAGGATCGGAGGCGACACCCGATCGGCTGCTGGCCACCGCCGACGAGGCGATGTACACCGCGAAGCGGTCAGGCCGTGACTGCGTGCGTATCTACGGCGACGCGAACGCGTATCATCTGCCGACGGCGAAGGCGAGCTGAGGGCCCCGCGGCCTTCGCTAGCGGCCTCCGACACGCCCCCGCACTCGCGCGCTGCCTGTGTGGCGTACGTCGTCGTCGTTCGACGACGCAACCACTTGCGGATCTCGACGGGTGGTCGCCACACCAAGGAGTCGCCACTCGTCCCGATCGACGTGCAGCCGATACACCGGATGCTCCGCCAGCCAAGCTTCGGCCCGCGCCGTGGCGTCTAGTCCCAGCAACACTCGCACCGCCCCCGCGCTCGTGCGAGCCCGCGTGGTTACGAGGACTCGAAACCCTTCCTCCAAGCGACGCAGGCAAAACCCCAGCCACCGACTCGGGTCCTCATCGCGCACGACGACGCAGCTCTCGGCGGGGTCCTCCGGAAGCGCTGGCGGTTTGGCGTCACCGGCCTCGGCCTCCGCGCGATCAAGCCGCGCGCCGTCGCCAATCGAGACGCTGATGACCCGCACGCGCCGCACCAGTTCGGACACATGCCGGTCCGCGACGAAGCACAGCGAACCCGCCGGTAGATCGAGCGCAGCGCCGGACCCATCACCCTCACGCCGCGACGGGTAGCGGGCGGCTCCCAGCGGCGGCGTATCGTCGAAGTCTCGGGGTTGCGGCGCCCCCTCGCTGCCTCGCGTCGCGTCGCCGGGGGTGTCCTCGTCAAGCGCATCCCGGACGCCAAATGTATCCGTCGCCGGCGGCACGGTGCTGTCTTGCAGCCCGCGATCGGCCACGGGCGGCCGAGCGAGCACGTGAATCAACGGCGAGCTCAACGACTCGCCGCTCCCCGTCGGGGCGGCGGGCGGTGATGGGGCCGGCGCGAGCTCCAGCCACCCCTCGTCGTCATGGCCCCCGGGACCGGTGTCCTCTGCGACCGACGGAGCCAGGTCGACCGGCGATGCCGCGGTCGGTGGAACCTCATCGTCGCCCGCCACCCCGAAGCCCCCGGCGCCAGACGGTGCCGACGACCGGCTTGGGGCAGCTTCGGCGACCGGCTCCGACGGGGGCTCGACCGCGGTCGCCGCTGACATCATCTCGCCGCCACATGCCGCCGCCGCGGCCTCAACTTGCGCCGTTGCGAGGCTGGCCGTAACGGTCACGGAATCCACGCTCGCGCGCGCCTCCAGCTGCCAGCGCCCACTCGGAACATCGATCACCCAGCGCGCCGGCTCCCCGAGGGCGAGCTCGGCTTGTTGGCTCGTGGGCAACGATGGGGTAATCGCGTCCAAAATCCGATCCGTCGGCAACGCTTCGCCGCGAGTTTGGGCATCGCCGGCTCCCAGCAGCAAAATCGGGCGATCGCTGGCCAATCGCACCCGAACAAACCCCTCTCGCGCCGCGGTGACAAGTAGCTCGGTGAAGGGCACCACCCGCGGATGCTAGCAGTATCGCGGTGGGTCGAGGAGTGGCGAACTCGGTTCGATCCCTACCCTCACCAGAGCGGCCTGACTCGGACCTCGCGCGCGTGGCTGCGCGAATCCCCCCCGGAACGGCGAAACCGCTGTCGCGGCCCATCTGAGGCCAAACTCGACGTGGTTTTTTGCGTCGGGCCACACGAGACGTAACCCTCACTCGTCGACTACGCTGGGCCCGGCCGTCGGCTCCCCGCCGGCGGCCACTTTGCGGCACCCACACGCCCCTTCCTCGAACCACGGAGCACGACCATGAGCGACACCGCGACACTAAAGATCGGAAACGACACCTACACGCTGCCCACGATCGTTGGGACCGAGGGCGAACGAGCCATCGACGTCAAGCCCCTTCGTCGAGAAAGTGGGCATATCACCCTCGACCCAGGCTTCCTCAACACCGGGTCGTGCCGGAGCGAGATCACCTTCATCGACGGCGAACGCGGTGTGCTTCGGTATCGTGGGTACCCCATCGAGCAGCTGGCCGAGCAATCAAGCTTTCTTGAAGTGGCCTACCTACTGACCCAAGGCGCGCTCCCGTCCCCGAGCGCGCTGACGGAATGGGAGCAGCGGATCACCCGGCATACGCTCGTCCACGAGGACATGAAGCGCATGTACGAGGCGTTTCCGCCCAACGCCCACCCCATGGCGATCCTCTCGGCCGCCGTCTCGGCGCTATCGACGTTTTACCAAGACGAAGTCGATCCACTCGACCCCGACCAGGTTCAGATCAACACCATCCGTTTGCTCGCCAAAGTCCCCACCATCGCCGCGTTTAGCCTCAAGCGCTCGCAGGGGCACCGCTACACCTACCCTGACAACGGCTTGTCGTACGCAGGGCGGCTGTTGAAGATGATGTTTGGCTACGGTACCGAGCCGTACGAGCTCGACGAGGACCAGGAAAGCGCCCTCGACAAGCTCCTGATTTTGCACGCCGACCACGAGCAAAACTGTTCCACCACCACCGTGCGCATCGTGGGAAGCTCCAAGGCCAACCTCTACGCGTCGATCTCTTCGGGAATCTCCGCGCTGTGGGGCCCGCTGCACGGCGGGGCCAACCAAGCGGTCATCGAGATGCTGGAGACGATTCAAAACGACAGCGACGGTATCGACAAGTACGTCCGCTTGGCCCGCGACAAGAGCTCTGGGTTCCGCCTCATGGGGTTCGGCCACCGCGTGTACAAGAGCTACGATCCACGCGCGAAGATCCTCAAAGGAGCTGCGGACAAGATCCTCGCTGGGCTAGGGCAAAAAGACCCGCTGCTCGACGTGGCGCGACGCCTCGAGGAAGTCGCACTCGAAGACAGCTACTTTCGCGAGAAAAACTTGTACCCGAACGTCGACTTCTACAGTGGCATCATCTACCGCGCGATGGGCATCCCGGTGAACATGTTCACCGTCATGTTCGCGCTGGGTCGACTGCCCGGCTGGATCGCGCACTGGCGCGAAGGCAACGAGCAAGGGTTGCCAATCGGTCGTCCGCGCCAGATCTACACCGGCTCCGGCGAACGGCCCTACGTTCCCGTGGGTCAGCGCGAAGAGTAGTTCGCCCCCGGTGGCCCGGGCCACGCCGCCGACCGAGCCGTGGACCCGCGGCCCCGCGCATCCGCGCCGAGGGTCGCCAAGGGTTTCGGCCGCGGGGCGCGACGCTGGTCAGCCCTGCGCTCTCGGGACTCCGCCGACGCGGCGCCCCGGCACGATGTCGGTCGGCCCCGCCTCGGCTTTGGCACCTGACCTAGGCGCTGATCTCCGACCGCTCCGGCCACTCGGCGAGCGTGTCTTCGATGCGTGAGCGCATGTCGTCCGCCTCGATCGGCTTGGCGAAGTACGACGCGGCGCCTGACGCCAAGCAGGACACCACGTGCACCCGCGTCGGGTTCGATGCCGCGAGAAACACCGGCAGCGGCTCGGACCTCGCGGCAAGGACTTGGGCCAGCGCCGCGAGGCCGCCGGACGGGCACGCATCGGCATCGATCACCACCACCCCCACGTCGCCCGACTGCACGAGCCGACGAACGCTGTGTGCGTCACGGACCACGATCACGGGCAAAGTGGCTTGCTCGAAGCGCTCCTCCCATGCGGACCGCTCGCGATCGACGGGCAAGAGCAACGCGATCGTCGGGACCGACCCAAGCCCGTCGAGCGTGGCCTGGCGGATCGCCGCCGCCTCTTCGGGACTGAGCTCAACCCCGGAGCCCGCCCCGTCAGCTTGACCCGCCTCGGCGGACTCGCCCGTGAACATCTGCTCGGGCATTGCCAGCGTCAAGCGCCCGGTGTGCAGGCTGCCGATGCTCAGCTTACCCGAGGCGCTGAGGATTCGCGCCCCGGCGTACTTGTCGAGCGACTCGATCCCGTCGACCGCCCCCTCACTAAAGCGCATGTGATAGGCGGGGCCCAACGATTGCCGCACCGCGTCGGTGATGACCGAGCCGATCTGATTGACACACTCGCCCATCGCGTCGAGGTCGTCTTCCACCATCTCGCGCCGGGTCATCTTCTCGCGGATGACCTTCTCTTGCATCATCACGAGCAACCCGCTAAATGCGATCGCGCTTTTTACGTCGAACAGCAGGAACATGTCTACCGCTTGGGGCTGTTCGGTGGACAGCACGGCGATGTAGCAGTCGCGGTACTTGTCGACGTCGAGGTCGGCGGTCTTCATCGACCCCAACGAGATCTCGGTGCCCAAAATCTCGCCCGCCTGGGCAGGAATTGAGGTCCACAGCGCTTCGAGCAGCTCCTGCTCGCGCTCCGTGTCGGGCGATTCAGCCATGCGGTACCTCGCACATCGCCGCCCACCCGTCCGCGCTTGATGCCCTAAGTGGTCCTTGGATGGACCCGTCGGGGGTCGGCCGGTCCTCACCGCGGAAACCGAGGTCGCGGGGCCGCCCTGCGGCCATGAAGGGGACGGCTGCGGCCTAGGGCGTCCGCTGCTAGGCTCGCCCGCGATGACCTTCCAAGGCCGCTGGGTGCTGGTGACGGGGGCCTCTTCGGGCCTCGGCCGTGAGATCGCACGTCGCCTCGCGAAAGACCACCGGGCCCACCTCGTGCTCGCGGCACGACGGACGGAACGATTGGCCGCGCTCGCGGACGAGCTGCGCCAGGCCCACGGAGTCGACGTGGCCACCGTCACGGTGGACCTGTCGACCCATGCTGGCGTCGAGTCACTGCTGAAAGCCGCCCGCGAGCACACTCCCCTGGCGGCCGTCGTGCTCAACGCCGGAGTCACGTTCTACGGCCACCTTCTCGACCAGTCCGTCGAGGACGCGACGACACTGATGCGCACCAACGTCGAAGGCGTGGTGCACAGCTCCCGCGCAATGGCCGATTTGATGGCGCGAAACGGTCAGGGGTCGATGCTGCTGGTGGCCAGCCTCACCGCGCTGGCGCCGTTCCCGACCGAGGCCCTCTACGGAGCGAGCAAGGCGTTCATCACCCAGTACGGCCTCGCCTTGCGCCACGAGCTCGCGCCGCACGGCGTACATGTGGGCATTTTTGCTCCAGGCGGCATCGCCACTGAGATGCTCAGCAACGCGGGCCTCGACAAGAAGTTCGCCTCCGATCAAATTGGGATGATGTCGGCAACCACGTGCGCCAAGTATGCCGTGCGAGCGCTGGTTCGCCGGCGTGCCTATGTCGTCCCCGGCCTGCTCAACCGGGTCCTGGCCACCCTCATGCGGTTCGCTCCCCGATGGGTTGCCACGCGCGTCGTCGCCGGGCTTTATGACAACGGCGAACAGACCCGCTGGCAGCGACGGCATCCGCTGGGTCAACGCCCCGTGCCTTGAACTGACCGCGTGACGCCTCGGTCACCATCCTCGCCAACCACGTCCACCCACGGCGTGGGCCGGCAGCGCCCGGCGTCGACCCACGACGGCGCGTGAAGGCCCGAAACCCGGCCGCACAAACCGGCCCCGGCGGTCCACCGACTCGATCGACCGCGGACTGAACTGAGCCCGTCGCCCCCGCGGGCGAACCCATTCGCCGCCCTCGGGCCGCATCTACCCCGGCGCCACGCAACTGGACCTAGCCGTGTAGCCGCCATGCGTTACGGATCCCGCGATGGCATTGGCCCCGCGTCTCCAATGGTCTCCCGCCAGCGCTGTGCGGCTGGACGACTCTCAAGTTCAAGTCCGCGATCGAGTGCGGCAACGCCTGCAAAACGGGACGTACCCGACGGAGTCTGTGCCGTGCATCTGTGGGGACGACGGCGAGAACGTGATCGCGGAACGCGATCGCTACGGCCTGCCCGTCCGCACGCTGCTGTGTCTCCGCTGCGGCCTGCTGCGCACCTCGCCGCGCATGACCGCGGAGGCAACGGCCCGGTTTTACGAAGAGGACTACCGTGGCCTGTACACCAGTGCCGGGCAGACCGCCGCGCAGTTGTTCGAGCATCAGACGCGCACCGGTCGGGCATTTTATCAACGCTTTCGCAAGCTGACCGACCGCGTCGACAAGGTGTTCGAGGTCGGGTGTGGAGCCGGCGGGTTTTTGCTCCCGTTCGCCGAAGCCGGCAAAGTCGTCGCCGGCGTCGACTTGGGATCTGACTACCTTGAAGAGGGCCGACGCCACGGCTTGAATCTGGTGCACGGCGACGCCGAAGCCCTGCTCGAACGCTGCGGACCGGCCGACGTGGTGTTCGCCCTGCACGTCGTCGAGCACTTTCTCGACGTCCCCGCCGAGCTCGACCGCCTTCGGCGACTGCTGACCCCAGGGGGCATCTTGGTGATCGAGGTGCCGGGTGTGCGCGCCATCGAAACCGCGTATCGAGGCGACACGCTGCTCTATCTGCAAAATGCTCACACGTACCACTTCACCGCCACCACGCTGCAATACACCCTCAACCGCTGCGGCTTCGACGTGCACTACTGCGACGAAAGTGCCCTCGCGGTCTGCACCGCGAGCGCGGCCAACCGACGTGAAGTGCCCCCGCCCGCGAACGAAGCCCAGGAGACCATGCGCTATCTCGCCGGCCTGGAGCGCAACTGGCTAGCCGCCCAGGCCGGCTAGTCCCGCGTCAGCGCGGCACCGCGGTCGAAACGGCGGCCGCCAACCGCCCTCGACCTGCGCCGGGTCCCGCCCCGCAACTCGATCCCAGGGCCCCGGGTTGGCCACGTGCCCGTTGGGCCCCGATCCCCGACTCGAGTCTGTCCGACGTGCGCTATGGTGCCCGACGTGGCCGACTGGCTCCTCGATCGCATCGACCAACCCGCCCGTTGGGTGATCGAACTCGGATTTGTCGTGTACGTGCTCTCGATCAGCGCGGTGGTGCTGCTCGAGCGACGCCGACCGGTGGCCACGTTGGCCTGGGTTCTCAGTCTGGTATTCGTGCCCGTCATCGGGTTGGTGCTGTACCTCGTGTTCGGACGGCGGCAGATCCGGCGCCATCGTCGACGTCGTCGCCTCGCCGAACGGCGACGCGGGGCCGCCACCAGAAATCTCGCGCGACTCGATCACCTCCCGCACGGCCTGCATGAACCCGTCCTCGGCCTCGTCCGACTCGCCCTGCGCACCGCGGCCGCTCCGCTGAGAGCGGCGCAAGCCGTGAAGCTGTTGCCCGAGGGCCAAGATGCGTTCGACGCGATGGAGCAGGCCATCGAGCGCGCGCGCGAGCAGATCCACGCCGAGTTCTACATCTGGCGCGATGACGAGACCGGTCGGCGCTTGACCTCGCTTCTCGCCACGAAGGCTCGGGCGGGCGTGGCCGTGTACGTCCTGTACGACGACTGGGGAAGCATCGGCACCCCACGCGAACACTTTGCCTCGCTGGTCGCAGCCGGTGGCCATGTCGCCGCGTTCGGCCGTTTGCGGCTGCGTCTTCGGCTGCGACGCAGTCGCGTCAACTTTCGCAACCATCGCAAGATCCTCACGGTCGATGGCCGAGAGGGATTCACCGGGGGGCTCAACGTGGGCAACGAGTACTCGGGCCGCGGTCTGCCACGATCGCCGTGGCGCGATCTGATGGTGCGGATCACTGGCGACGCCGTGCTCGGCCTCGACGAAGTGTTCGTCGAGGACTGGGCCGACGCAACGCTTCGCGAGGCAGACGATACCGCCCCCGCCCCCGCTCCCAAGACAAAGCCGCCAGTGTTGGACAGCGATGATCCGGGTCACGACGACCGGTTGGTGCAAATCATTCCCAGTGGGCCGATCTCTTCGGTCGTCTCGGCGATCGCCATTCAGATCGCCGCCGCCGCGGCCAACGCCACCACCCGGTGCTACATCGCCACTCCGTACTTCGTCCCCACCGAGGCACTGGACCAAAACCTCAAGCTCGCCGCGCTGCGAGGGGCCGACGTGCGAATCTTGGTGCCCGCGCTGAGCTCTAGCGACAATCCACTCGTCGGCCTCGCCGCCCGCAGTTACTACGACGAGTTTCTGCTCGCGGGATGCCGCATCTTCGAGTACCAACCGGGCATGCTGCACGCCAAGTACATCGTCATCGACGAGTGTGTTGCGATGATTGGTTCAGCGAACATGGACGTCCGCAGTTTCCACATCAACTACGAAGTCACCGCGATGTTCTACGACCGGGATCTCACGACGCAGCTTGCTGAGATTTTCCAGCGCGACTTGGCGCAATCTCACGAAGCAACTTTGGCATCACGCCGCCAACTCTCCACGCCGCACCGACTCGCCGAAGCCTCCGCTCGCTTGTTCTCGCCGCTGCTCTAGGCAGCCGACGGCAGGCGCCCTCGCTTCGATCGGACCGGCGACCTCGCCGCCCGTCGACGCCACGGGACGCAGCGCCACGCCGAAGACGTGAACGACCACGGGACCATCCTGGAACCGCGACAGATCGCAACCTTGGTCGCCCCACATCGGTACGTCAACTAGTTCAAGACGCACAACTGGTTGGTCGAGACTCCGACTAGCTCGCGCGCTAGCGGCCCGCGGCGGCGATTCACCCCGGAGATCGAGATGAAGATCCTGATTATCGACGATAGCAAGGTCATGCGCGCGATCGTAAAGCGCACCCTTCGGCAAGCTGGATTCGGCGGCCATGAGATCCAAGAAGCGTCGAACGGCGTCGAGGGTATGGAGGCAGTGGGGACCTTCGAACCGGACCTTATCCTGTGCGACTGGAACATGCCGCAGATGAACGGCATTGAGCTACTCAAAGAACTCCGCGGCAAAGGTGACGAAACGCCATTTGGCTTTGTGACCTCGGAGGGCATGCCAGAAATGCGGCAGGAAGCGGTCGATGCCGGAGCCAAGTTTCTCATCGTCAAGCCATTCACCGCCGATGATTTCGAGCAGCAGCTCGGAAGCATACTCGCGGCCTAGCCCGGCGACGAGGCCACCGATGGTGACGCTGGAAGCGTTGACCGAAGTCGCGATCGCGGGATTGGGAGAATGCATCGAGACCTTGGGCTACGAGGGCCTCGAGCTTGGGTCGACGATCGAGACCATTCCCGAGGGGATGGTGGGCGGCTACATTCGCCTTGCGGGCGAGGGGCAAGACGTCCAGCTCGGCATCGTGTCGTCGCTGGCGGGTTGTCAGTCTCTGGCCGGGACCATGTTGGCCCTCGACCCCGAAGAAGACGACCCCCTCCCTGAAGACGAGCTTTGGGACGCCCTCGGGGAGCTCTCCAACATCTTCGCGGGAAGCGTCAAGACCCGTCTGAGCCATGCCGGGATGCCGGTCAAGATCGGTCTGCCCACAGCATGCGACGGATCTGGTGAGTCACCGACGAGCGAGCGGAGCTGCCTTCGATCGATCAAGATCGGCACGGTCGAAGCGGTGGTGTCGGTTGGTTTCCACGACGCCGCGGCCTAGAGGATGACCAACGAGACTCGCTCCCTCGCGTGGCACCCGATCCGTGTCGCGCCGAGGCTCGAACGCGCCGATTCACTCCGCGCGAACGCGCCGAGCCGATCGTCGGCGACTTGACCCAACTACGCGGCCTTGCTCCGCTCACCCTCGCCGAGCAGGCTCTTGGCGCTGTCGACCCATTGCGAGGGGTCTGGCTGCTTGGGCAAGATCGCTTTGATGTGACCCGCGACGGGACCGAGCGCGGATTGAATATCGGCCTCGGGTAGCGCCGAGACCACCACGATCGAGGTCTCTGGGAGGATGACGTGTAGCGCCCCGACCACCGCGGCCCCGTTGACTCCCGGCAGCTCGATGTCGGTGAAGACCAAGTCGCTGCCTTGAGTCACCGCGCGCCGGATCCCCTCGACCGCGTCGATGGATAACGAAACGTCGTACCCCGCCTGCTGCAGTGCGCGCACGGTCTGTTTGCCCGAGGCCGCATCGCTGTCGATGACCAAGATCTTGGGAGCTTGCTCTTCTTTGGCCTTCGGCGCCCCAAAGCCCAGCCACACCTCAAGCGGGTGGCCGCACAAGGTCAGCTCGAGACCGTGCCATTGTGTGGTCTCGCCCGAATGCAGCGAAACGACATGATGGCTGTCGTCCGGGACCGTGCGGTGAATGTGTGGCAGGCCGATCCCGACCGAGTACCCCTCTTGGGCAAACAGGTTCTTCACCGCGCCCGCGAGAACGTTCGCGATCTCACCCACCCCGTCCAGCACGTCTTCCATCGGCACCTCGTCGTCGCCCATCATCTCCCCTACCAATGCCGTGCAAGCGGGAGTGGCCGCCGCGACAAGAATCACCCCCTCGACTTGTCCCGTGAACGGGACCTGTGCAGACACCCCGAGCGTGCGTAGCTCGCCGGTTCGCTCCAGCTCTTCGACAATCGCTGGCGCCTCGCCCAACAACGAGGTCAGACCCTCGTTCACCATTTCAGTAATGCCTTCGCTCGTGACAATGGTCATGTAAAATCCAGTCGTCGGTGGACGCAGTGCGACCCTCGTAGGGCGCACCACGAACCCGTCGAGTCGAAAAAGCGGGCATCCACCGCGGATTCCGGACGTGTTTGCGCCCGCCCTGCCCCGATTGCGGACGCCAGATCGCATCTCGCTTCCGGAGCCGACTCCTCGTCACCGGCGAGCCCGATCTCGAGCTTCGCTGTAGCGCGAAGCTGATTGGTCACCGCAAGCAGCTGAGCATCGGATCGCCGGGCGCATGGCAGCGCAAGCAAACGCGACGACTGCGAGAGGCCAACGCCTGGCACCGAGCCGACCCGGCAAAGGCGGCGCCGTGCGGGTTGACCCCTAGCCCTGCGCCCGGCCCCGTCGCGGTGGCGTGACACGACATGCAGGTCTGCTCCTCATGGCAGCTGACGCACGCGGCGAGGTTTTGCTGCGCGGCTACTGCGTGCCCTTGGCGGGCTACAGAACCGGGAGGGCCCGCCCAACCCTGCGGATGAAAACGCAACGGAGACCCGACGCCAAAGCTGCCACGCGGTCCCGAGATCACTCGCAGGCGCTCGTGGCAGGCCCGACAGTCGCTCTGCAGGCGATGACCGGCCTGGCAATCGAGCGCACGGGCGCGAGCATCGAGCGCGTGGGCCGTGATGTAGTCGGCCTGGTGAATCCGGAGCGGGCGCACGTCGCCGTTGTGGCACTGCACGCAGTCCGCGTCCGCGTGACAGGTCTGACAAAGCGCCGGGTTGCCTCGAAGGCGACCCACGCGGGCGATCGAACTCGCACGCGCTGACCTACTGCACGAGACGTCGACGCGTCACAAACCACGGCTCGCGGCCCGGGCCTTGCACCATGTACCCTTCCCCGACCGTGCGAGCCGACCCGTAGACCTCGGTGGCCACCGCCGATGCGGGTCCCGTCGCGACCGCCACGCCGATCGCCGCCAGCCACCACCGCCGTCCCCGGTGCATGCGAGCGAAACGAGAGCACAACATGAACCAGCCTCACGTCATGCATGCCACGCCGCGTTCGCGGGATGGCCGCAAGACGGCAGAGCGGTCGATGGCCCGGTTGCTTCCCCGGCTCGAGGGGTCGCGCCAGCCGACCGGGGCCCAAGCGCTGGGCCAGCGAGGGTCGTCGCCGTGCGTCCGCCTTCGATCGCCGCCCGGGGTCCGACGGTTCGCGCAGCGCAAGCCGGCCCTAGCCGATCGCTGGCCCGACGGCGATTCCATCGAGGTTCGTCGCCATGCACCCTACCGGGGAGGCTACGACGGCGCGGCCCGGAACTTAGCTGGCGCCCGCGTGTCTCCACCCCGTGCGCTCGTTCCGACCCGCTGGCCCCTTCGTCTTCACCCACGGCCTGGTCTTGGCCTTGAGCCTCGCGTGCGCCCACTCGCCGCGTCGTTCACAAGTCCCGGCGGCACCGAATTGGATCGATGGCAGCCTCGCCGCCGTCGCGATCGACCCCGAACAGCAGCAACTCGCGGCCCTCGCCAACGATCCGTCGGCCGCGGCCCAGCTCGCCCGACTCGACCGTTTGCTTGACCTGTTCGACGCCGCCCGGTTCGGTGATGATCCGGCGCCTCGCCGCGCGCTGTGGTCTGCCCTGGGCGACACGCCGATCTCGCGCGGCCCGCAGGGCACCCAAGCGGCCTTGACCGCACTCATGGAGCAAGCGTGGCGAGTCGAAGACCAGCACGACCTCAGCGGCGACGCGGCCAAGTTCCTCGCGGATCTGATTATGCTCGTCAGCGTGGACTTGCACCATCCCCAAGATACCGAGGATTTGCGTATCCGCGCGGACGCGTATCGGGACCTCGCACAACACGGCCACCCTCGCATTGCTGACAACGCGCGCTGGCGACTGTTTGACCACGTCTATCACGTGCTGGATGCGACGTCGGAAGCTCGACCTGCGCGCCGGCGCGAGATCGTCGCCCACATCCTGTACACGTCGCAGTCAGACATCGCTGCGTATCTGGTGCCGGGGCCGTCGGGGCACCGCAAAGACCTCCCTACGGCGTCGCAGCTGGTGGGCGAGCTCGACGGACAACGCCGGTCACTGGTGCAAATCGAACGCTGGCGAGCGCTCGTCGAGCGACGTGCCGATCACGATCGTGATCTGGTCGAAACCGCGCTGGCGGCTCTCCCCGCGCCTCGGACCACACACTGGGCAGTGCCGATGGTCCCCACCGGCTCCGGCCGACCCGATCCGCTGGCCCCCGTGGTGCTCGCGGGCCCGCAACACGTGATCATCGAGCCTCGCACGCCCACCGAACGACAGGTCTCGTACGCAAGTGAGGACCTCGCCGAGCTGCTCCGAGCCCAGATGACCCGCGATGGCCGGGGCCGGTTGTTGCTGGCCGCGGCCCCCGACCTGCCCACGGAGAACTTGTCCGCGGTATTGGACGCGACCGACAAGGCTGCCGCGTCCACGCTCGATCTCGCCGTGCTCGAGCCAGCCGGATCGGCGGACGGGGCCCGCCGGGTCACGGTGCTGCCGGTCCAGCTGTACCGACCCGACGACTCCCTCGCGGCCCGACCGTTTACCGCATCCCGCCTCCACGTGCATCTGGACCGCGCAAGCGCCAGCCTGTGGGCCGACGGGCGCCTGGTGCCCGCGCCCGCGGGGCTGGTCGCACGAGTCGATCTCGCCCGGTCGGCCTACCCTCACGAACGGGTCTTGACCTTGTCTCTCGGCAACAGCGTCGGGGTGTCCGACCTTGTCGAGCATCTCGTCCCCCTCATTGGCGGGACGTCGCCCCGGTTTTCGGCCATCGCCTGGATCCCCCAAGCGCCACCTCCCCCCGACGCCTCGCAGTCGGCCGAGGACATCATCGAGCGGAGACTCGCGACGCTCTCGGCCGCCGGTTCCCCTCGGCTCGACCAACCGTACCCGCTTCGTGAGCAGGATCAGGCCACGCTGACGGCCTTCGGTGAACAAGTCCACCAGTGCAGCGCTGAACTCGAAGACGCTCGTGCGGCTCGTCGGTGCATCGTCGAGGTCGAGTTTGCCAACGGCGTGCTACAAGACGTCGAGGTCCGCGCGCGACCGGCGGGCCGCGCCGCTCGACTCGCCATGCAGTCTTGTGTGTTCGACGTGGGCGCGACATTGCGGTTTCGGGATCATCGCGACCGTTTCTCAGTACGCATCCACCTCGGTGACGCGCCCTGATCGCGCCGGCCCGCGTCGGGCTACGCCACGATCGACTCGCCCCAGGGCACGTCGTTTTCTGCCAGCGCGACTCGATCGCGCCCCGACTGTCGCGCGGCCAACAACGCCTTGTCCGCGGTACGGTACACCCGAGTCAAGATCGCATCGGGGTCCCAACTCGCGCGGCAGGGGCCCGCGACCGTGACCAGACCGACCGAAACCGTGACCCGGGCCTCGCGGCGTTGCGGCGTCGTGATGCGCCGCTGGCGAACCGCCGCCAATAGCTTGTCCGCGACCACTTGCGCGCCAGCTCGATCCGTCGCGGGGAGCATGACGACGAACTCGTCGCCACCGACGCGCGCCACCACGTCGGTCTGCCGCACGGCCGACGTCATGGCCACGCTCACCGCCTGCAACACCGCGTCGCCAAACCCATGCCCCATGCCGTCGTTGCAGCGCTTGAGCTGATCGACATCGACCAACAAGAACCCCATCGACTCGCCGTTGCGAGAGATCCGCCCGAGTTCGTCCGCGACGCGCTGCCAGCAGGCTCGGCGATTGGGTAGTCCGGTGAGCGTGTCGCTGAGCTGCAACTGGGCAAGCTCGCGTTCGCGAGCCTCGAGCCGGCGCCCCAGGACGTTGCGTTCGTGGCGGCAGTCTTCCAACTCAGCCAGCGCCGCGTCGAGCTGTTGCACCAGCTCCTCGTAACTCGCGTTGACCCGGGTCAACCCGCGCTCCGCCTCGGCCACGATTTCGTCGACCGTCGGCTGCTCTCGGATGCTGAGCTGAAACGTGGCGGCAGCTTCTTCGACCCGTCCCGAGACCGCCGTGATGAGCTCCTCCACCTCGGCGAGAGTGAGCTTCGTCTCCGCCACGAGTGTCTCGCGGGCGTAGTCAAGCGCTCCCGCGCGATCGCTGGTGGAAAAGACGCCGGCCACGATCTCGGCCCAGCCTGCGATCTGGCACAGACCGTTGACCTCCGGGTCGGCTCGCCGGGGCTCGTGGTGGAAACACAATGGCTCCGCCAACTCGAGCGGAAGCCCCCATTGCTCGGCCAACCGCGCACCGAGCTGATCGTGGGTCATCCCGAACAACTCCGACTCCGCCTGGCGCCGGGATGCCGGGGTGTCGCCGACCGCCGCCATCCACTGGGCGGCTTCCTCGGGTCGCGTGAGGATCAGACCCAGCACGCCGAGATCCTGCAGCAGGCCGGTGGTGAACGCCTCCGTCGGCTCACCGATGCCAAGTTTTTCGGACAGCAGCTGGCTGGCGACGCCCCGGCGCAGCGAGTCCTCCCAGTATCGCCCTAGATCAAACTTGCCCAGCTGATCCGGGTCGACGCAGTTGCGAGCCGCCGCGCATAGAGCCATGTTTCGTAGCCCCCGGGCCCCGAGCACCGCCACGGCCCGCATCACCGACGTCACCGCCGCCCCCCGGCGATAAAGCGGCGAGTTCGTGACACGCAGTAACTCGGCGGCGAACGCCGGATCGTGGCTAGTGAGCTTCCCGAGCCGAACGATGGATGTCTCGGGATTTCCGGCCGCCCGCACGATTTCCGCCAGCACCGGCGGCGGACAAGGCAGGCGAAAAGTCGGCGGACGGGCACTACGAGGTTCGGCCATGACCCGCTCTACATAGTGCAGACGACCTGGCTCATGCCCGTCGGTGGCCCGTACTCGCGAGGCCACCCCGGCCGAGACTCGACAAGGGGCCGCCTGTCGGGCCGCCGTCACAAAGTCGCGCAGGGCGACTGACCCCGCCGAGTCATCTGTGACCACGCGAGACCGACCCGGCCTCGCCGGGCATCCATGGTGCGTCTGCGTCATCGCAGCCGCCGTCCGGTCAGCGACCGAACGCGACACGACGACTGCGGCGGGGCCCAACTCCTCCGGCTCTACGCCGGGGCGTCGGACGCCAGCTGCTGTTGTTGCTGCTGCTGACGCATCATGCGAACCGCCAACGCCGACACCTGAAACCGCAGCACGTACGGAGCCCATTCGTGTTGCTCGGGAGCCTCGCTCGCTCGCAGTTGTGTGGCGAGGTCGACCAAGAGCTTGGCCGTGCCGTCCTCTCCGGATTGCCATTGCGCCACCGCAGCGTCCTCGAACAGATTGGCGATGGGACCACGCAGCGCCGCGCGGACGGCCTCATCGCCAGCCGAGGCATGGCGCACGGTGTCGACGCGCTGCTCGTCACTGAGGCCGTCGTCGGGCGCCTTCACATCGGTCAAGGCCGCTGCGTCGTCCGTGGCCGCTTCGTCTCCGGCGCTCGGCTTGCGCACCGCGTCGTACTCTTTGCCGATACGGTCGACCAACGGCTCGATCGCAAACAACACCGGCCACCGGTGGCACTCGGCCGCCATCAGCGCTTCGTCGTAGCCCAGCTCGGCCGGCGCGTGATCGGCCAACAGCGGCCCGAGAAAGCTCTCGGGTCGTGCGCTGGCGGTTTCGCCCAAACGATCCGCGAGCTGATCCAGGGTCGGCGGCGTGGTCCACCCGCCGGCCACGGTGCGAGCGCGGGCCCATGTTACGCGCGAACGCAGCCAGTCCACGGGCACCCGCCGCGGTGGATCACCCGTGTGCCATTTTTGCACCAGGCGATTGCGCTGACCGTCGGTTTGGCTGTAGGCCTGGCAGGCGAGCAATCGATCCTCCCCATCGATGACGAAGGAGCAGAGGATCGACCCCGCCTCCCCCACGTCCACCAGCACCATGGTCGTCGCGCCGGGGTTGGAGGTCACGTCCAGGCGCGCCGCGGGATCGGTGTCCCCTCGCATGGCGGCCAGCTCCCGGCCGGCCGTCCAGGTGGCCACCGGCTCCGCAGGAATCTCGATCCCCCGGCTACGAAGCTGGTGCAAGGCTCGACGCGCGGCTTTGCGAACCGCCTTGTCGGCGTGACGTTCGAAGCCGACGATGGTAGCGGCATCACCGGCCGCGACGAGTTGCGGGAGGGACTCCAGGATCTGCGCCGACTCTTGGCTCATGGCGGCTCGAAATACTACAAACTGCGGTTCGGTGCGAACGCGGCGGTCGGCGAAGGGCGCTGCCGGCCCGGACTCGCGGGCCCGCCAAGCGGCCAGCGCATTTCGCACCCAAGTCGACCCCACGACCCGGCCGGCGCGCCCGAACGGTGGCCCCGTGAGGCTCTCTAGAGGCCGTGGTCCAACGCGAACGCGGGCCGCAGGTTCGCCCCCGTCCCCCACCGGGTACGGCGCCAACGGTGCTCCTCCCACAGATGCCAGGTCAGCGCGTTGCGAACGATCCGCAGCCCGACCCCATCGCCGCCCCCGTCGAGGCGCGGCGCGGCGTTGAGCTCTCGATACTGCTGGGCGCCGCGCCCCCGCCCGGGCCCCAAAATCAGCTTGTGGCGGCCTACGATCGCGGCGCGACTGCCATCGCCGAGGTGCGAGACCGCCAGGCGTGGTGGGGGAATCGGATCGTCAATCACCCCCACCAAGCTCTCGCCTTGCCATGTCGACGCCGCCTCCAACCCCAGCAGGTCCGCGAGCGTGGGCGTCAGATCCAACAGATCGACGGGAGTCGACACGCGGCCCGGCGCCAACAAACCCGGAGCTCGAATCGCAAACGGCACGTGAATACTCTCATCGAACAGGGTGCGGCCGTGCCCCGCTCCACCGTGCTCGAGAAACTCCTCGCCGTGCACGCCGAGGAACACCACAATCGGCGCCGGGTCGACCGGCTCGCTGTCGATCGCGGCGATCAACCGCGCGAACGCTCGGTCGACCAACTGGAGCTCCCCCCGGTACAAGCGCCGCACGTACGTCACTTCCTCCAGCGAAGGCTCGTGCTTGCCGAGTCGCACGCGACCGACCCACATATGCGTGAGATGACGGGCGGGCGCGTCCTGCGGGGGAATCACCCCCTCGAGCAGCGACGGCGGCGGCACGTAGGGGGCCTGCGGGTCGTTGAGATTGACAAAGCCGAACTTACGCCCGTCGTGGCCGGCCAGCTGCTCCACGAGTCGCTCGACCACTGCGCTCGCGGGACTCGTCTGACTCGGCGCGCGCAAGATATGTTGAAAGTCGCCGAACCCCGCCGTCAGGCCCCGACTATCGTTCACATCGGCATTCGCACTGATCCCGACGTTGCGGAATCCCGCGCGATCGAGGGATTCCGCGAGCATGATCTGGCTGCCCGCGACATACGTGCCGCGAACCGTCAGATGGTTCGGAGGCACCACCGAAGACATCCACCCCGCGTGACTGGGGACGGCCGCCGAACCCAACGCGTAGGCGCGATCGAACACCATCGACTCGGCGAAGAACCGCTCAAGCGCGCCCAAACGCGGGACGAACCCCGGTGTGCACAGGTCCGCCCGAGCCCCCTCGACCGCGAAGACATACACGTCGCGCAAGCTTCGGGCGCGACGATCAACTGGCGCGGTACGACGGGCTTCAAGGTCGAGCCCGCGAAACCTCGCATGGTTGCCGTGCACGCGAATCTCGAGTCGCGCCGGCACGCCAGCGTAGCCCGTGAGGTCGACCAGATGGCGGTTTCGCGTGGCTCGCAGGGGTCGGTCCAATAGACGCTTCGGCTCGCGGCCGAGACGATGGTCCGCATCCGTGCTCGCCCACACCTCCAAGCGACCCGCACCGACGGCATCGACGGCCAAGCGAGCGCGACGCGGTAGCTCCAGGTGGTAGACCAGGCTCGACCCTCCCGCGACGCGAAGCTCAAGGTCCCCGCTCGTGCCTGGCAAGACATCGTATGCGGCCAGCCGCGTCGGCGGGCCGGAGACGATGACCTCCCTCGGCCCGACTTCGATGCTCTCGATCGCCACCGAAGCCCGGTGTTCCCCGTACGGCACCGCCGACCGCAAGTACACGCGCAAACGGTTTTCCCCGACGCGCACCAAGTCCGCGGGCAACGAGAACGTGCGCCGCTCCCAACCGCCCGATAGCGACAAATTCGCCAGCGGACGCTCCTCCCAAAACACGGTGACCAGCTGTTTCGGCGCGAGCGACCGCAACGTGATGGCCATGGCGAGTTGGGGCACCTCGTCCACCGGCGGGTGCAAGGCGGGAGAGAGCCAGCCGTCGAGCGGGATATCGAAGCTGCCTCCCTGACTCGTGAGCACGCCCGCTCGCCGCCCGCCGATCGACTCGCCCAGTAGCCAGGGCGGATCGGACGAGAGCTCGAGATACTTGCGAGCGGCGAGCGACCCCAGATAGACGAGGAGTCGCTGCTCGCGTTGATGGGCCGCGCTGATCCGCTGCGCGAGCAAGTCCACCCAACGGTCCTCGGTGGTGACGCGAGCGACGGGAGCCAAACGCACCGGGGCCTCACTCACGGGGATCGGAGGGGACGGAGGCGCGGGCGGAGACGCATCGGGGTCTGGCGGCGATCCACGACTCGTCGGCCACACGAACGACCGCCACGCGTCGCACCCGGCCGCGAGCAGGGCCGAAGCGACGACGACCGTCATGGCCACCGACGCGGTGACCCGAGCCGCGAGCGCACCCACGCGCGGCTTTCCTTGGGGTCGACTACGGGCCACGCTGCTTGTCCTTGGCTGCGACCGCACGCACGGCGTCGGCCCACACCAACACCAGTAGCAGCAGCGCGAGTCGTCCGCTCCAGGTTGTATCGAGGGCCAGGACACCGAAGCGACCGGCCGCTTCGATCCAGGTGAGCCCGCCGATCGAGATCACCGACGCACGGGTGACGGACGAGGCCAAGCCGCGCGAGCCATCCGGTCGCCCTACCTGTCGATCATAGAACCAAGCCAGCGCAGCGAAGACGGTCCCTGTCGCGAGCACATACGCGACAACCCAACCTTGGAGCGCGTCCACCCAACACGACACGACGGGACCCTGGCGCGTCCACGCCCCCCACGTCGGTCGACCCAGACCCCCGGCCGGCCAAGGCATCGCCATCGAGGCCAGCTGCGCCAGCAAGGCCGCGACCCAGACCCCCACGGCGATCGCCCGAGTGACAGATGCCAGGACCGCTCCGATCACGGCGGCCGCGACCACGCACCACGGCGCGGTGTAGATCCACGTGGGTTCGGGCGTCACCAGGTCCCAGCCCCGTCGCCACAGCCGTAGCGACACGGCGAGTTGGGGTGGCCGACCGACGACCTCCGCGCGGAGCAAATGGGGGCTCGTCTCTCGTTCGACAAACGTGCCCTCTGCACGCAACGCGGCGCGCAATGCCGGACGCACGAAGCTGGGTCCGCCTTCTTGAATCACCGCCACCGCCAACGCGCCGGCGGCAGCCGAACCCTCGGGCTGGTCCACGGCCACGCTCGCGAGCTGGCGCACCGATCGCGACAGCGCTCGCCTGGTCTGCGCCCCGGCGGTGACCTCGGGCTGCGACGCTGCGATTGTCACCATCACTGTCACCATCGCCACGACGCACAACGCAATGTGACCACGCCAGCTCACAGGCGACGGAAACCCCACGCGCGGGTTTTAGCGCGCAGTTCCAGCGCGTCCAAGTCGAGACCGAGCGCGAGCCGGAACAGCAGGTCGCCATCGGGCACGATCGGCTCCGCCGGGGCCTGCTCGGGGGGCAGGGCGAAGCCGCCAGCCGCGATCGCTTTCAGCACCGCCTCGCGCTGAGTGATTGAACGCGCCTTGGCATCGCGCAGCAGCCAGCGCGCCGCCACGGCGCGGACGTAGATGTCGCCGGTCACCGCCAAACCGATCGCCACACCCGTCGCGTCTGCCTTCGGGAGCAACCCCTCGTCGAGCGCGGCGCAACGCCGCGCGACCAGATGATCGACCCGAAGCAACGCGGCCGGCGTGCGCGCTGCGTCGACCCCGACGATCTGGCGCGCACCGGCGTCCGTCCCCCGCACGGACGACGTCGTAGCGAGCGCGGGCCTCTCGTGACCCGTCCGCTCCCCACTGGCATCTCGTGGCACCGGCCGAACCGATGGAGCCAGGTCGGCGGTCTCGGTGGGCCTCGGCGAGGTGACGAGCCGCGATGCCGTCGCCCGGTGGCGCCGCACATCCACCCCGGCGTCGATCAATGCGTTCTGCAGCCGGACGCGGGCGTCTGCAGACCACCGCACCCCATCCAGCGCGACCAGCAACTCGTTCTCTCGGCCCCAGCGGCGATCGTCGCCACCCGCCTCGAGGTGGCGCCCGATCGCGGTCACGAGCGCCTGTTGAGCCACCGCAAGGCGCTGGGCGGGGTGATCGTCGCGCAGATCCAGCGCCTGTCGCAGCACGAGGAAGCGTTCGATCTCCTCGGTGGCCGCCCCCGAGCCGTGCAGCAAGAGCTGTCTCCACGCTTCGAGCTCCAACTCGCGCGCACCCACTCGCCGGGCGAAGTAGCCGAGACGCGCCCATGTCGGCTGGGGCTCCGCGGATACGGCGGCCGAC
>QKPP01000049.1:0-6055 GCA_006508105.1 Myxococcales bacterium FL481
CATCATCGTCATCATCGTCATCATCGTCATCATCGTCATCGTCGTCATCATCGTCGTCATCGTCGTCATCGTCGTCATCATCGCCCCAGTCCTCCCATTCCTCTGGAGTGGGGTCCCAAGCTCCGGAGTCGGGGTCAAGAAGCTCGGCCGCGTGATGTTTGACGTACGCGAGAAGGTCCGCGCAGTGCTCAAAACGATTCAGCGCCTCGGCTCCCTGCGGTGGGTCGCCCGGTGGCTCCGCGTCTCCGGTCCCTCCAGTGTCCCCAGAGTCCTCCGCGTCTCCAGTCTCCCCGGTGTCCTCCGTGCTTTCCGGCGATTCTGGCTCGTGGCCCTCGCCGGTTTCACTCTCGCTGTCACCGGCCCCCGTCGGGTCGGCGCCGTCAGTCGGGCCCGGGTCGGGATTCTCGGCGTCGGCGCACCCGACGTTGAGGGCGCCGAGGCTCGCAAAGAATCCGAGGGTACGAAGGGGGAACATCGTGCGCGTCAGCATGGGTCCAAACTCTCGGTGCACCTTGTCCGCGGTTCGATCACGCCTCGAGCCGATAAACTCGAGACGACGCTATCGGCCCGCCATGCGCTCGATTCTCACGGGGCTGGCACGGTTGGCCGAATCGGACGCCAACCGCGGCCCGGGTCCTCCCAGGCCGTTCCCGGACCGGTTCGTACGTCGACCGGCACGTGCCGAGTGCCTCTCGCCGCACCGTGCCGGGTGCCGGTGCGGCGACAAAACGAAGCGGCGAGCGACCCCACCCGCCCCTCGGTCCGCCCGACGAAGTGCGGTCAGTCTCGCGCGGTCGGTGGTCAGCGGCGCTCCCGCTCCCAGGGGCGGTGCACGTAGTCTGCCCGCAGTCCGATGCGATCCAGCCAATCGTACATCTGCGCGCGCATGGTCTCGATTCGCTGGGGCTCGAGCCCCGACCGCTCCATGCGTTCGTCGGGGTCGGTTGCGACATTGTACAGCTCGAAGGTCTGCCGCCGCATGTCGTGAAGCAGGCGATGCGGTCCGATCGTCATCCCGACCAGGTTGTAGTACACGCCCTGCTCGTCGTAGATCGCTTGGTTGTACACGACGCGTCCGGTGCGTTCTTGTCCTCGTTCGATCGCCGGGAGCAGCGAGATCCCCACGTGGTCGGGCCGTGGCGGGAGGCCGAACAGATTTCGTACCGTTGGGGCGATGTCGAGTAGAGACACCGGTGCCTCAAGGCGGGCCGGGCGGGTCAGATTCGGCGCCCAGATGATGAGTGGCACCCAGGTCACTGCGCGGTAGAGGCCCTCGTTGTGCTTCGCGATGCCATGCTCGCCAAAGCCCTCGCCGTGGTCACCCGCCACGATGAACACGGTGGGACGGACCGTCACTTCTCGCTCGACGAGGTGGGCAAGCTCGCGGAGCAGACTGTCCACATACGCCAACTCGGAACGGTATCGGCCCCGATCATCGTCGCCGAACCGGTCGAACTCGGGGTGGGAAATGTATTCGTGGTGGGTTTCGAGGATGTGCGCATACACGAAGAAGCGATCGGTCGCCGACATTCGGATGACGCGGTGTAGCTGATCGAATTGCAGCGCGGCGGTCGAGCGTGAGGCATAGTCGGGGCGCCAGGGGTTGTAGAACGTGTCCCATCCGTGGCCCAAGGGATCGAGCATGCGGTGCTCAAAGACGGCGTGGGTGGCAATGCCCTGTTCGTGCAAACTGTCGGACAACAATTGCTCGTCGCGATGCACAGGATGGCGCCGGGGGATCCGAGGATCCATTTTGAGCGTTGAATCGAAGCGTCCCGCCAACATGGACGGTACGGAGGTCATGGTTCCCGGGCCGGGAGAATATGCATTCGAGAAGGCGGCGCCAGTGCGGGCCCGGGACTCGAGAAACGGCATGACCTCTTGCGTCGCCCCGAAGATCGCAAGCTCGTCCCCGCGAAACGAGTCGAACGTGACGAATACCACGTTGCAGTCTCCGCGGGGGCAGATCGAGGAGTGTTCGAGAAAACCCGGAGGGTCGGGTACAAACGGCGAACCGTCGTAGTCGCGACCCGAGCAGTTTTGGTCGATGCCGTCGTTGGGCACCTCTCGAGCTCCGGGGTGGATGTGCTCATCAAACGGGGCACAGTCCCCGCCGCCGAGAAAGCTCGAGGTTTGGTCTCCGTCGTAGTCCGTCCATGCCCGAGCCCACGCGAGCCAGGTCCCAAGCCCAGGCGTGCGGGCGAGTTGGGCCGTCGCGCCTGAGTTCGCGCCGGGGGCGACCAGCCCCACGGCAATCAGTCCAATCCCGATGATCGCCGTCGCGTCGACCACGGGACGGGTCGGACCGCGGCGCAGCGGGTCGAACACGACGGCCACCACGACGAATGCGACGAGCGCCGCGTTGGCGGCCGCGATGACCCACAACGCGGTCACCCCCGCGAATTGCAGGCGCGGCCACACGGACCACGCCGTGCCAGCGGTCCACAGCAACGAGTACGTGGCCGCCGCGCTCAGCGAGGTCGCCACGTTGCGCAGCACGACCCGGCGCAGGCGCCCCGAGGGGCGGGCTCGGGCGCGTCGCAGTAGCGCTCGTTTGAGGAGCCATGCTGCACTCGCGGCGGCCACGACCGTCGCAACCGTCGTGCCCGCGACGAGCAGCGCGACCAGGTCGGGGGTCCGAAACGACGCCAGCGCGTACTCGACGAGCGCTCGCATGAACCCGAACACCAGCGGCAAGGGCACGGCCCACGCAACCGGGGCCGCGGTTTGGTGAGGATCTCGATCTCGCAGCCAAGTCCCGAGACGCAATCCCATGCTTTCGGCCGAGTCGCCGGGCCAACCCACGGTGAATCCCGCCGCGATGCCCACCGCCATCGGCAGCAGGCCCAGGGCCGTGACGGCCGTGCCCAGTGCGATGAGGTTGATGCTGTGGCCGATGGCGCCGGCCGCCGCTCCCCCGAGCACGGCGGCGACAAGCCAGGTCCGCCAGACAGGCAGCTGCCGGTCGACCCAACGAACCGAGGGGGACACGTGGCTCATCTGCACGCCGCCCACCCCCAGCGGGCGGGGATCGCTGAGTGCGAGGGGGTCACGAACGGTATCGCCCGATTCGAGGCCGCGAGCACTCCACGCGTTGTCTTCCCCATCTCGTCCACGCCCGCGTGAGGCGCTTGCGAGGTGCTCGCAGTTCGGAACGCTGGGGGGCGGGTGTCCACACCGTACTTGCTTCGTACGCGGAAACCGGCGCGGGCGTGGGGGTCGAATTTGACCAGGCCGAGTGTCATCTCGCGCGAACATCGACACCGATTTGAACCACCGTGCGGCGGATGGTTTGGGTCCGCGGCCTCGACCTGGGAGGGCCTCACTTGACGCTCACCCTGCGCCGGCGACGAAGCGGTTTTGCAGCGTGCCCGCATCGGGCGGTCCCGCGTGAGCGACCACGAGAGCCTCGGGGTCCCGGGGCGACCTCGAGTCAGTTTGAGCCGAACGGCGCGAGTCCCCGGGCCCGGCGCGAGGCCTTTCGTCGCGGGGTGGCTCGCGGCAAAAACTGTGCGAAAACTCGCTCGTGACCCGGCCCGACGCCTTGGTGTTCGACTGCGATGGCACGCTGGTGGACAGCATGCCGGCCCACTACCGAGCGTGGTGCGAAGCTTTGGCTCCGGTTGGTCTAACCCTTGAGGAGCGTCGTTTCTACGCCCTGGGTGGGGTGTCGACTCGGGCCATTGTCGAGCTGCTGGCGCGTGAGCAGGGCGTTTCGATCGACGTGGACGCCATCGCTCGCGCCCGTGACGAGGCCTTCTTCCGGTCGAGCGCCCCCGTGACCGCGGTCGCGCCGGTGGTAGAGATCGCCCGGGCGCATCGGGGGGTCTTGCCGATGGGCATCGCTACCGGCGGGGTTCGGCGTCAGGCGGAGACCGGGTTGCGGGCGATCGGGGTGCTGTCGTGGTTTAGCGCGATGGCGAGCGCGGATGACGACGTGCGGCCCAAGCCGGCTCCCGATGTGTTCGAGCTGGCGGCAGCTCGGCTGGGCGTCGATCCCCGGCGATGTCGCGCTTATGAGGATACCGACGTCGGGTTGGCCGCGGCCCAAGCTGCGGGCATGGACGTGGTCGACATCCGACGCCTCCTCGACGATCGGGCGGGCGGCTCGCCGAGCGACCGACGGAACCCGGCGGCGGGCTGACTCGCGTGCCGGGTCAGGGGTCGCTGTCGCCCGGGGTTCAAGTGTGTTAGCCCGGCGGACATGACGATCCGTCGGATAGCGAACCTGCTGTTGTCGATTGCCGTCGGCGGCATCGGGTGGAGCTGTGCCCCGGCGGAGAAACGTGACAGCCGTGGTCCGTCGACGTCAGCCGACTTGGCGCGTCGTGACTTCACCCCGGACGTGGACCAAGTGTGTCGCGCGGTGCGGGCGTCCTACGCATATTGGCACCAGATGACGAGTGACTGGGCCGCGGCCTGCGAAGACGCGCGCACGCAGGCCGGCCTGGCGCAAGACATGGACGAGCTGATGACAGTGCTCGAGACGCTGGTGGCCGAGCTTGCTGATGACCACGTGCATCTCACCGTGAACACCCCCTCGTCGCCGCGTTTGGTGCCGGGCCAGCTCGCGCTGTGGCCCGAGGTTCGAGACGGCCGGGCGTGGCTGACCGCGGTTCGGGCCGATTCGTGGGCAGAGCGGGCCGGGATCTCGGCCGGGGCCGAGCTGATTGCGATCGACGGCCGATCCGTTCCGCAAGCCATCGCGGCCTATCGGCCGCGGTTTCAAACCCGTCCCGATCCGAGGGCCGATCAGTGGGCGCTGCGGCGGGCCGTCGCGGGCACGCACAACCACGCGCCGCAGCTCGAGATCGTACAAGATGGCGGGATCATCCGGACCTCCCGGCCCCGCGAGGTCGGAACCGACGCGCGCCGTGGCGAACGGCTCACCGTGGGGAGCTTGGGCGATACGGTCGGCTACATCGCGCTCCACGACTCGCTCGATGCCCTGGAAACGGTCTCGGCCTTCGACACCGCGCTCGCCGAACATCCCACCTGGCGTGCGTTGGTGTTGGATCTGCGAGCCACGGCGGGCGGGGGCAACACCACCGTGGCGCGGGGCGTGCTCAGTCGCTTCGTCACGCGAGAGGTCGCCTACCAGCGGCATGAGTCCCCGGCCGAGCGGCGGGCGCATGACGTGGAGCGGGCGTGGCTCGAGCTCGTGGCGCCTCGACCCCCGATCTTCACCGGTCGGCTGGTGGTGCTCGTGGGTCGTTGGACGGGCAGCATGGGCGAGGGACTGGCGATCGGGTTGCAAGGCATGGGTCGGGCCCAGCTCGTCGGCACGAGGATGGCCGGTTTGCGCGGGGCGGTCGACGAGGTTGAACTGCCGGTCTCCGGCTGGGCGCTGAATCTACCGACCGAAGCATTATTTCGCATCGACGGGCGCCCGCGACATGAGGTCGAGCCCGACGTCTTGGTCGATTTGGCCCGGGCATCCGGAGAAGATCCTGTACTCGAGCGGGGCGTGGCGCTGCTCGGGGCACCGAGCCCGGCCGCGCCGGCGAGCCGCGAGTAGGCGCCGAATCCCGGCTCTCGCCACCTGGGCCCCGGAGCGAGCGTCGAGCGACGAGGACCGCCTTGGGTGGCCAAGTGCGACACGCTCGCGACCTTCGAATCGGTGCACTCAGAACGGGAGGCGAGGCTCGCAACGGCCGCTGGGACGGCGGTCGGTGGTGCCGGCGGGGCCGTGTTCGCGTGGGTCCAGGCCATCCACCGCGGACCTTTGTGTCGCCGTGGTGTCTCGCTGGCGACCGCGGCGAGCCTGGCTGGAGCGTCACTGCGCGGTGATCCATGTCGTCGCGCGAAACGTCGACGCATTGGCCGAATTGCGCTCGATCTGGGTGTGGAACTTCCGACGGTCCCGTAGCAACTGGCTCCCATTCCTCGGGTCGTCGCGCACCGAAACGTGGTCCAATGAGGCATGCCGTTACCCAGACTTCCCTTCACCCCAAGGCCGAGGTTAGCAACTTTTACACAGACAATAGTAAAGCTAGAGTAGAATAATAAATTCTAGGTGGAGGTTGTGTGGCAAGCGCCAGGGGAAAACGTGGGC
>QKPP01000049.1:6065-9592 GCA_006508105.1 Myxococcales bacterium FL481
GGCTCCCATTCGTCGGGTCGTCGCGCGCCGAAACGTGGTCCAATGACTCATGCCGCTGCCGAGGCTGCGCGCCGTTCTCACCGCCGGTCGACTCGCCGGCCGTCGACTGTTGTCGCGACCGGAAAGCGAACGGGACGCGGCACTAGGGGAGCTGTTGGCCGCGCAGCTCGACGACATGAAGGGGCTGGCGATGAAGCTCGGGCAGATCGCGTCGTACCTTGACGTGCCGCTACCTCCGTCGGCCCAGCAAAAGCTTGCTCGCCTGCAAACCGGGCTCACCGGCCTCCCGCGGGGCGAGGCCCGTGCGGTGCTCCTGCGCGCGTGGGGGCCCGACTTTGAGGCACGGTTTGAAGCGTTCGACTGGGAGCCGGTTGCGGCCGCGTCGATCGGCCAGGTGCATCGCGCTCGCGTCGACGGGACCGAAGTCGCGGTCAAGTTGCGCTATCCCCAGGTTGCGGCCGGGTTCGAGTCAGACTTGAACGCCGTGCGGCGTGTGGCCGGGGTCGCGGCGTTGGTCAGCTCGGTCGAGGGGCGCCGCATCGTCGACGAGCTCGCCGCCCGGCTCGCGGATGAGTGCGACTACCGGCGCGAGGCGGCCGATCAGATGCGTTTCCGGCATGCCTTCGAGCCCGACCCCGAGGTGATCGTGCCCGAGGTGTTGCCCTCGTTCACCACCGAAAGCACGCTGGTGACCCATTGGGCCCCCGGTTCGTCGTTGGAGGCGACGCGTCGGCGGTCGCCATCCGAGCGAGACGCCTACGGCACCACGTTGGTCCGGTTCAGCTACACGAGCCTGTTGCGGTTGGCTGCCATTCAAGCCGACCCGCACCCCGGCAACTTCTTGTTCGCCGAGCCCGGGCGGGTGGCGTTCCTCGACTTCGGCTGCGTTCGCGGGTTTGAGCTCGACTTCGTCGAGCATCTTCGTGCGATCCCCATCGCGGTCGACCGTCGCGATCGACCGGCGTTTCGCGCGGCCGTGGTCGGCCTCGGCATCGCGCCGAATCCCCAGCGATTCGATTTCGAGCACTTCTTCGACATGATGGCGCACCTGCATCGGCCCTTGCTCCAAGAGCGGTTCGAGTTCACCCCGCAGTACGTGCAGCAAGGACTGGCGTACAACGGACCGACATCCCCCAACGCGCGGACGATGAGCATTCCCCCCGCTTATGTATGGGTTGCTCGGCTGCAATGGGGGTTGTGGTCGTCGCTGAACCGACTGGGCGTGCGCCGGGGGTTTCGCCCCGTGTTCGACGAGATCATCGCAGCTCCCATCCAACCACTGCCGCTCACGGTCGAAGCCGCGGCCGGTGCGGACTCGGTTCAGTAGCCGTACGACCGCGCCCACTGGTCGCCGCGGCTCCGTCCACGAGGAGCCCCCGCGAGCCGGCTACGACGCCGCCAGCTCCGTGGTCAACGCGAAGGCGGACAGGTCCACGTGCCCGAGCGGATCCGAGTCGAACCAGCGGACCCGGGGACCAACCGTGAACACCTGGGCGCCGTGAGACAGCGGGACGACCACTGACTCAGATGCGATCAGTCCGGTGATGTGCTCGAGTGTTTCGTCAAGTCGACCGTCTCGGTACTGCGCGAGGAGGCGGTCCATTCTCGCATCGCACCAGCGCGAGAAGTTGCAACCCAAGGTCACCGCCTCTTGGCGGTCGGGGATCATGTCACTGTGGCAAAAAGCACTGAGAAACCCGGCGGCGTCGGTGTCATCTGCGCTCCAACCGCCGAGCACCAGGTCGTAGTCGCCGCGGCGTATGGCGTCGAGGTACTCGCCGGCGCTCGTGGTCTCGCGGATGTTCACCGTGACGCCGATCTTGTCGAGCATCTGGCGAATGCACTCGGCCGTGCGACGTGGCTGAGGCATATACAGTCTCGGGCCCCAGATGACGAGCATGTCCAGCGGTCCGGGCGGTCTGCCGGCCTCCGCAAGCAAGCTCCGCGCTCGCTCGAGGTCGTGCGGGAGGGCTCCGCCGGCCGGCGGTTGCTGCACTAGCGAGGGGGGGAGCAGCCCGGCGGCCACGTACCGCGTGGGAAGGCGATGACAAGATCGTCCCACTTCGTCCCGATCAATGGCCATCGCGAGCGCGCGCCGGCGATTTCGGTCCGGAACGCGTCGGGTGTTGATCCACAACACCGCCGTGCTGGCCTCGGGCTCGTAGCGGCGCCGAATGTGGGGGAGGTCCGGCAGGGCGTCCATCGGCAGCATGTTGGTGAAGTCAACTCGCCCCGCGCGAACGGCCTGCGCCAGTCCTCGTGTCTCGTCGCCGTGCTGACCGGGGTAGGCCGTGACGAGAATCTCGGGAACCCGCGGTGCCGGCCCGCGATAGTAGGGGTTGACGGTGAGCCGTAGCTGCTCGGGCGTGGAGTCTCGCGCGAGCTGATACGGCCCGGTGCCCAGCCACCGGGCGTCGACCCTGCGCGCGACGTGGCAGTAGACCGTGGAGAGCATGTACGTGGGATCGAGGCTGGCATCGGCCACGGTAACCGCGAGGCGGCCACCCACGACTTCGACCTGTATGTGGGATCCCAGCCGCCGCGAGCGCACGAGCGAGGCGGCGACGTGTCCCGCTGTGAGCCGCTCACCGTCGGAAAAGCGAACGTCTGGGCGAACCGGGGCCTCGTAGCGACGTGGGCTTTGCGAGACTTGACGCAGTGGCTCGGCTAGCAGCGACGGGACAATCCCCCGCTCCGTGGCCGTGTAGGGCCCTTGGTACAGCTGAAGCTGAACTAAGATCCCGCAGCTGTCCGAGGCGTTTTGAGGATCGAGATCGTCGATCGGGTTGGTGTTCCCGATGCGTAACGAAAGCGGGCTCTCCAGCGACGTCTGCGACATGCCCGTTCCATGTGCAGCAGTGAGCGTCGGACGGCTATCGTCGTAGCGAATCGGATCAGGGACACGTGCGGCGGGTGCCGCGGGGCTCGATGCCTCACGTGGCGGTGGGGCGGGGGCCTCGTTCCATCAGCGCCAGCGACATTGGCGGGCTGGGGATGAAACGAGACCAGCTCACTTGAGCCAGAGGCCGAGGCTGCGTAGCCCGTCGATGCTCCGGTCGCGAACGAAGTCAGGTTTGCCGGGACCCGCGACAAGCGGTGGCCGACGCGATGAGCGGACGCTCGGCGACCGTGATCGGCTATGTCAAATCCGTCTAACGGGAGTTCTGTGTCCGCCGCTGATCGCTGATCGCTGATCGCTGATCGCTGATCGCTGATCGCTGATCGCTGATCAAGGCGTTCCACCCGACCCACGCGGCCGGTGAGGCCCACGAGGGCCGGGCCTTGGCCCGCTGCCGCGCGGACCTGGCGGCGGCGGGTGGGGGCCCGGGTAGGACTCGGGGCGGGACGTGTCGACCCGGGTCCCTACGGGTACGTCGCGCCCCGGTCGTCGCTGCCGGCGTCGACGGCTGCGTCGGCGTCCTCGGCCGCTTCGCCGGGCAAAGGCGCTTCGTCGAACGGATTGTCCTCGCTTGTCACGGGATCCGACTCAGACGCACCTTCAGGCTCAGGCTCAGGCTCAGGCTCAG
>QKPP01000049.1:9692-22871 GCA_006508105.1 Myxococcales bacterium FL481
TCAGGCTCAGGCTCAGGCTCAGGCTCAGTGGCGCTAATCTGCAGTCCGTTCTTCGGATCGTGCTGCTCAGCCCGGCGGTGCCAGCTCAACTCGATGTTGAGCTTTTGCTTTTGCTTCTTTTCCGCCGCTTCGATCTCGAACTCGACGCCTTCGGGCGGGCGCAGGGCGATCACCCGACTTTCATGCTTGATGTAGGTGACGCCATCTTCGAGGCTTTGCGCCAGTTCTCGAAGGTAGGCTACGGCTTGGGCGATTTCTACATGGGCTTTGTAGTTGACTTCGTTTTGCATGGCTCGTCTCAGATGGTTGGGGTTGATGGATCTCCACCGGTGATTTTCAACGTTGGGTCGAGCGTGGGCGCGGTGGCGTCGCGCCGCCATTCGATCTCGAGCCGAAGGCGTTCCTTGTCCTTCTTTTGTCGCGCCTCAATCTCCAATTCCACGCTTCCACTGGGTTGGAGGACCAGCACTTGACCTTGGTTTTCGATATACACGTTGCCGCCTTGCATGCTCTCGGCGAGCTTGTGTAGGTAGTCGGCCAGCTCGGCCGGGCTCAGGGTGATTTTTGCCTCGAGTTCGCGTTTGCTCATGGTGTTCGCTGATCTGCTGGGGTAGGCGCGGCCGGGCGGCGCCGCCCGGTCGCTCGTGCGATGGGTCCACGCCTCGGCCGCGATGTTGGGCTCGGGGCGGTCACGCACGGGTATGCGTTTCCACGTCCGGGCCATCCTGTGGGTGAACACTGGGTGACAGCACCCGGTGCCGGGTTGCGGGAGACACGCGGACCGGTCACGGCTCGCGCGTCATCGCTGCGCTTTCGCGTCGAAGACGAAGCGAACGCGCAGTAGGGGGACCGTGCCGTTCCGCCAGGCGGTGCTTGCCGGCGGGGCGGAGGTCCGGTTCCGATCGGTTCTAACGCGGCGAGCCGCGGAGTGCGTTCGCGTGATCGTTCGCGCTCGCTGACGCTTGGATCGGCTGGGGGACTTCCTCGTCGCCCGGCTCCCCCGGGCTGCCGCCCGCGTCGTCATGGGGGCCCGCGTGGCCATCGACGGTGGCCTCCGCGACTTCAGCCTGCCGGGCTTCGAGCAGCGCGAGGCGATCGTCGAGCGCGTTGGCGATGGCCGCGACGAGGCCGGGCAAGTGTGGCTGGGCCAGCACCCGCAGCTCACGGTCGGCCTTGCGGAGCAAGAACACCTCGCTATCGAGGTCCTTGTTCCACTGGTGGTCGCGGACGCGCTTTTTTCCCTGCCACTGCACGCGCACCGTGATGCCCCACTTGCTCTTGGCCTTGCCGTACCCGAGGTTCACCGAGCGCTGCGCGGGCTCCTCTTTGCCCCCGTCCGAGCGCCATGTGGTCTCCTCGCTGAGGATGCAGGCGTGCTCGACCGCGATGCCGACCTCGGCATCGACCAGCCGTTTTTCAAGTCGCTCGATTTCCCGGGTGGCGGCCTCGGCCTTGTGATTCAGGGTGGCCGAGGACTGAGCGATCGAACGCAGCAGCGAATCGACGCGAGCGTGGGACGAATCCCCGCGTCCGTTGTGGATTTCCATGATTTGAACCTCCGTTCGGGCTTCCGCCCTGGCTCGCCGCGTCAGCAGCTAAGGTCGTTCAGAGTCTGCTCGCCTCGGCAACTTGTGTCAATAGCGTGTCGAATCCCGAGGTGAAATGTCACATAGCCGGTCGGCGGTCCGGCTGCGCGAGCATGCGAGCGGTTCACGACTCGCGTGCCGGCTCACTCGGGCCGCGTGTGCGTCGGCCGGTGCGACCGTTCATGCCAGCGACGCCACGCGGTGGCGAGCGTCGCGACGTCCGCGGACGGCCGCCCACAAAGCCGCACGTACTCCGGGAGTCCGAACGACCCGCAGTCCCGCACCAGCAGGCCTTGTCCGCGGAGAAACTCCGCGAGCCCGCGCCCGTCGCCCACGGCGACGAGCGTGAACACGGTCGCGGTGGGCAATGGGTCCACGGCCAGGCGGCGCAGCGTGGCCCGCAGTGTGTCAACGTCGCGGCGCATCCGGTCGCGTACCTCGGTCACAATCTGCGGATCGCTCACGCCGGCCTCGGCGGCCGCGAGGGCCGCAGCGCCGACGGACCACGGCGGCAAGTGGTCCGCGAGACGGGAGATTTCGTCGTGCGCGGCGACGACGTACCCCACGCGCAGTCCCGGCATGCCGAGTTCTTTGGTCAGCGATCGCAGGCGCCATACGTTGGTCGGCACGACGCGCCGCACGTCCGAATGCTGGCAGCTGAGGCGCAGGAAGGCTTCATCCACGATCACGACCGCGCGGGGGTGGTCGCAGGCGACCTGCACCAGGCGGTCGTAGTTCAAGGCCAAGCCCGTGGGGTTGTCGGGACTGCCGAGTACCAACACCCCGGTGGGATGTGTTTGCAGCCAGTCATGGATTCGCGGCCAGGGCAGGGCGAACCCGTCATGAGGCCGTCGCGGAACGGAGTCGAGGGTGAGTGCGCTGGCCCGTGCCGCCGCGGTGTACTCGTGGAAGCTGTGCGCGGGCACCAAGACGCGATCTCGCCCCGCGAGGGCCCGCATCAAAGCCCACAAAATACCGGTCACGCCGTGGCCCACGAGGATCTGGTCGGGTTCGACGTGGTCTCGGGCGGCCAGCGCTCGTCTCAGGTCGCGCGCATGGGGATCGGGGTAGCGAGCGATGTTGGCGTGGCGGAACGCCCGATGGACGGCGGGATGGGGACCGCGAGGGTCGACATTGACCGCGAAATCCAAGCAGTCGGCCGGCGACAGCCCGCGCTCGGCGAGCTCGGCGTCGCTGATATCGCCGTGGGGCCAGTCGGCGGTCATATGCCGTTCCACAAGGCGCTGCCCAGCGCACAGGCCACCGCGTTGGCGATCATCGCTCGTCGAGCCGTGGCCCACGCGCGACGAATGTCGTGGGCCTCGACCGGCCGGGTGTCGTCGCCCAAGGCGTAGGTGTCGGCCTTGGTCAGGCGCACGCCCAAGATTCCGGCCATCGCGGCCATGGGTCGACCGGCGTTCGGGCTGGGTGTCCGGCCGGCGTCTCGCATCCAGATCCGCCAACCGTGCTTGGCCGAGCCTTCGCCCCCCAGCGCCGCCAGACACAGCCAAGCGGCGGTGATCCGGGCGGGGATGAGGTTGAGGATGTCGTCGAGCCGCGCCATCGGCTTGCCGAAGTACTCGAACGGCCCTCGGTATCCAAACATCGCGTCGAGGGTATTGACGGCGCGATAAAACAACGCGCCTTCGAGGCCAAACACCACGGCGAACATCAGCGGGGCCACGGCGCTGTCGGACGCGTTCTCGGCTACCGACTCGATGGCCCCCGCCGCGACGCCCTGCGCGTCGAGGGCTTGGGCGTCGCGGCTGCACAAGGCCCCCAAGTGCCGCCGAGCGCTTGCCAAGTCATCGCGCTCGAGCGCCGCAGCGACGCGCAGCGCTGCCTCACCCAATCCACGAATGGCAAACGTGCAGCTGAGCACGGCGGCTTCGATGACAAACTGGAGCCAACCGATCCCTTCCGCCGCGCGAATCGCGAGGACGCCCGCTGCGACAAACCCCAACGGGGCCACGCTCGCGGTGAGGATGCCCGCGGCCAGTTGCGCGGGTGGCCAGCGCAAGTTCGCGAGGCGCCGCAGCGGCGAGCAAACGCGGCCGAACCACGCCACCGGATGCCAGCGGTTCGGCGGGTCCCCCCACGCGAGGTCGATGGTGAGTGCGGCGAGCAGGGCCGTGGTGGTGGAAAAGGGGTCCATCACGCTTGGCCGGCGTCGCGGGAGCAGCCCGTCAGTCGATCGAGCCGTTCCATGTCGAGTGCGGCTTCCACCACGTCGGCGAGCCGATTGTACTCGTCGTCCGCGTCAGACGGTCTGGGCGCGACGAAGCCGGTCTGGCGGCGGCCCCTCGCAAGCGCCTGCGCCAGGGCCGACCGCACCGCCGCGTTGTCGAACAGCCCGTGGATCATCGTGCCGACCACGGTGCCCGATGCGTCGACGGCCCCATCGTCGATCTCGCAAGTCCGTGCACCTCGGCCGACGATCCGAAACGCAGTGGGCGCGGCGGCGGTTCGGCGCATCTGCCCGCAGTGAATCTCATAGCCGCGCAACGGCTCGTCGGCCGCGATTCCGGCGGTGAGAAAACCCGGGCCGGTGGCGTGGGCTCGGACCTGCGCGGTGACCTTGTCGGCGACGAACTGGGTGTGCAGTGGCAAATAGCCGAGACCGCGTGCTGCCGTCTCGTCGGACTCGACGCCATCGGGGTCATGCAGCGTTTCACCGAGCATCTGGCAACCGCCACAGACGCCCAAAATCGGCTGACCACGTTGGACCCGCTGGGCCAAAACCGGCGCGAACCCGCGTGCTCGCAGCCAGGCGAGGTCGGCCATGGTGCTTTTGGAACCCGGCAAGATGACGAGGTCCGCGGGTTCGACCCGTTGCGGGTCGTCGACGAATCGCACGCGCCAGGTGGGATCGTGCTCGAGCGCCAGCAAGTCGTCGTGGTTTGAGATCCGCGGGTACCGGATGACCGCGACCGCCAAGCGGTGGCCTTCATCCTCGCTTGGGCGCCGACGGGCCATGCGGTCATCGAGATCTAGCGAGTCCTCGTCGGCGATGCGCAGGCGATCGACGTACGGCACCACCCCGAGTACCGGCTTGCCCGTGCGTTCGGTGAGAAAGTCGAGACCGGGCTGGAGCAGCGCCAAGTCGCCACGAAACTTGTTGACGATAAAAGCCGCGACTCGCTCTCGTTCGGTGGCGTCGAGCAGTTCGAGGGTGCCGACAAACGCTGCGAACACGCCGCCGCGATCGATGTCGCCGACTAGCACGACCGGTGCGTCAGCGGCTCGAGCGACATGCATGTTGACGATCTCTCGTTCTTTGAGATTGATCTCGGCTGGACTCCCCGCGCCTTCGATCACAATCAGATCGTATTGGGCGCGCAACGACGCCAGGCAGCGAGCGATCGTGGCGCGCAGGGGGAGCTTTTGCTCGTGGTACGCCGTCGCGTCCATGTTGCCGATCGAGCGACCCAGCACGACGATCTGCGCGTGGCGGTCGCCTTCGGGCTTGATGAGGATCGGATTCATCTCCACGGTGGGCTCGATGCCCGCGGCTTGGGCCTGAACGGCCTGCGCTCGACCGATCTCGCCACCATCGGCCGTGACCGCGGCGTTGAGCGACATGTTTTGCGACTTGAACGGTGCCACTCGGAGCCCGCGACGGGCGTAGATGCGGCACAACGCGGCGACGATCAGGCTTTTGCCCACCGACGAGGCGGTCCCTTGAACCATGAGAGTGCGAGCTGGCACGGGCCGCAGGATGGTACGACAACGGCCGCGGCGTCAGCGTGGCGCGCTCGCGGCGACGCAACGTGGCGCCAAGCCACGCGGGACCTCGGGGAGCCGCGGACGCCCACTTGGCGGTCGTGGGGGATCGCGTCGGCATTGCACCGACCTTGCCGGAACAGGCGGTCGGTCGCGGCTCGACCCCTACTCGACCTCGTTTCGACCGGTCAAGCGGAAACACGGGCGTGGCAACGCGCGGCGGGAGGTGCAACGCTGGTTGTGCCGATGACTCGACCGCTTGACGACGTGCGAGTCGCACGGTAGTGGCGACGAATGGCACAACCGAGCGAGTCGTCGTTATCGAACGCGGATCATCGCGACAAAATGCGCGCGTGGAAAGATGAACAGGATGCGAAGGTTCGCGCGCGGCAGATTCGCCGGGGCGTGGTGATCGTCAATGAGGGCGATGGCAAAGGTAAGTCGACCGCGGCATTCGGTATGGCTATTCGTGCGGCCGGGCACGGACAGCGGGTCGGAATTGTACAGTTTATCAAAGGAACGTGGAAGACGGGGGAGCGCGCGGCGCTGTCGCGATTTTCTGAGATCGACTTGGTGGTCGCCGGCGATGGCTTCACGTGGAATACACAAAATCGCGAACAGGATATCGCCTCGGCCCGGCGAGGTCTGACCCGTGCGATCGAGATGGTCGAGCGGTCGCGCGGCGAATCGCCCCGCTACGACCTCGTCGTGCTCGACGAACTAAATATTGCGGTCGGCTACGGCTATTTGCCGGTACCCGAGGTTGTCGAGCTGCTCCGCAACAAGCCACGTGAGCTCAGCATCGTCGTGACGGGGCGCGGGGCGAAGCCCGAGATCATCGAAGTGGCGGACACCGTTACTCGCATGGTCGCGGTCAAGCATGCCTTCGAAGCCGGCATCCGGGCGCGAAAAGGCGTGGACTTTTAGCAGATCACGGTTGGGACCAACACCGCGACCGCGGGCACTGTCGGCATTGCCGCAGAACGATGACGCGCCGCCGCCTTGTGCGGCGAGGCGTCATCACGCGGGCGACGAGGATCTCGTGGCTCGATGGCGAAGCGGCGTTTGGCTCGTCGCCGATGAGTTCGAGACACTGGACTTGTGTTCCGAAGCAACCAGGCCTCGCCAGGGGTGGTCGCAGTCGCTCGGGCGGGCGGCGTGCGTCTCGCCGTCGCGGTGACTAGCTACAATAGCCGTCGTCGTCGCAGGAGAGTCCGTCACAACAGTCAGCCGTGCTGTCGCACCAGGCCGCCTCGTCGAAGCGCTCGATGCAACGGCTTTGGCACACGGTAGGCCCCTTCGTGTAGGTGTAGTCTGCCCAGCAGTGTCCGCCCTCGCACTCGTCTGCGGACTCACAGGACGCCCCATCCGACTGGAGCGGTTCGTCCGATTGGTTGTCGTCATCGTTCGGGCCGTTGTCGGTCGGCTCACCGTCTACGTCGTCGCTCTCGTTCGCTGCCTGGCACTCGATCCCGTCGCCAACGACATCGGTCAGCGGACCCCCATCGCAGCTGACCTCGGTGGAGACGCAGGACCGCGTGGGGTCGCCCCCGCACGTCAGTTCGCAGCCGGCCTCCGCACACCAGGCATCGAGGTGCGTGCACGAGCTGTTCGCTTCACAGCTGATTCGGACCCGGGTCGAGGGGCCGGCCTGGATCTGCGTGCCTCGGCAGCTCGCAGCGCCTTCGCATCGCATGTCCAGTAGCGGTGCGTCGCCGGTTTCGATTTCCATACCGCTGCACGAGTCGCTGCTCGTACACACGATCGTTAGCGGGTAGTCGTCTTGCGCCGTCAAGGTGGCGCTGTTGCAGCCGCCGTACTCGCTCGGGTTGCCGTCGAGGTTCTCGCCACAGTGGACTCGGCACTCGGTCACGCCGGAGGGGCAGGTCAGCGTTTGCTTGCCGCAGCTGTAGTCCCCGGCGCAGATCAGCATGCACGTGCCCTCGTCGTCGCACGCGTCGCATCCCGGCGGACAATCCTCGGCCAACACCTCCGGGCTGAGAAACGTGGTGATCACGTTGCGGTGAGCCTTCTCCGTGCTGTAACAGCTGACGTACCCCTCTTGGTCGGCTTTGCCGCTCGAGCAGTTGGACCGGCACAGTCCGTCGCCCTTGGATGCAAAGCCACACGACTCGCCGTCGGAGCAAATGCGTCCGTCGAACAGGCCGAACACCACTTCCTCCCCGCGGCAGGCCCACGCGCGCGGCGGGTTCGCGAACAAGTTGCCAAAGAACGCTCCCTCTTCGTAGACGAACTTCGACCCGGCCGTGGGCTCGAGCCCGATCGCGGGATGCTCCGCTCGCACATCGATTCGCAGGGTCTCGCCCTGGGCGTTGGTGCGCGCTAGGAGGCAAGCCGATACCCACTCTTGGCAGTCCTCGTCGCAAGCTTCGGTCTTCCAGTCCGGCGCGAGCCCGACCAGGCCGTGGTAGGTGATCTCACCGCCGGAGAGGGGATCGGGCTTGGTGATGCTGTCACCGTAGGGCAACGCGCATTCAACCATGTAACGCAGGAACTTTTGACCGGCCGAACTTGCGTTGAAGCCGTTGCTGACGGCGAGTCCGTTGTCGAACGCGAGACCGTTGCTGACCGCCAGGCCATTGCTGACCGCCAGACCGTTGGACAGCGGTTCGCCATTGCTCAGCGCGAGACCGTTGCTGACGGCGAGACCGTTGCCCAACGTCGCGCCGTTGCTGACCGCCAGGCCATTGCCCAAAAGCAAACCGTTGCCGACGGCGAGACCGTTGTCGAGCGGCACGCCGCGAGCACCGTCGAGCGGCGGCTCGGATGGCCGATCGGACGGATCCTCGGCCTCGCCACTGACGATCGATTCCGCGGCCGGGCCGGAGTGGGGCGCTTGTCCGCATGCTGCGAGAGCAAGAGTCAAGCCAAGCGATGCGACCGCGGTCACTAGGGAGGGGGTTGGTGGTTTCATGTCAAGGCTCCAGCGCGAAGTTGCGGGGACGGTGGTCGTGGCCAACGGGCCACCTTGGACCTAGAGCCAGTCAATCGAAATCGAAAACGGTGCACTAGCGGACGACTGACGTATTCTCTGCCCCAGCGCGAACCTTCGCGCTCGCGGCCGACGCTTCGGCCCACGGCGGTCCCGTGGATGCAACGCATCGGCTTCAGCGAGCTCGCTACTTGTTCGCCCGCCGGGCGGACACGCTGACATGTAGGACAAACTCGGACCGCGAGAAAGTGTCGAATACCGGGCCCTAGTGCCGTCTTGCTGGCACACTCGCTGCGTGTGGGTGAATACCCACAGCTGTCGGTCGGTGGCAGTCTACGACTGCCACGGTTGAGTACATGCGGTGCGAGCACCGTCCGGCGCGTGGGTCGGGTGGCTCGCCGCGATCGGTCTAGTTCGATGGATCGTGGTTGCCGTTCGTCACCATGATCTTGGCCACGGCGGCCGGCTCTCGTGGCCGCAGCGAGAGCGTGTGCCGGCCTGCGGTCCACTCCGCGAGCCACGGGTCTTGCCGATACTCACACGGAGGTGCGTTGTGGTCACGCCAGTTGAGCGCTCGCCATTTGAGTCCCGCACCGGCGCCCGTGCAATCCAGCTCGAAGATCGGCGCTAGCTGAGGCTGATCGTCGATCTGGGCCCAGAAGCTATCGTTCGAGCGTTGGTCGAGCGCGCGCACGTAGATGTTCCAGCTGTCGGTGCACGGGATGTCCAGCGTGAACCGGGCGACCGCACTCGCGTGCGTGGCTTGGACCACGTACTCGCCGCCAACCAAACCCGAGGTCCAGCCGTTGCCGGGGATCGCACTGAGCTCGAACGTGTACACCTCAGAACACCGATCATCCGCGGATTCCTCTTCGGTGCCGGTGTCGGTCTCTTCCTCCGGGATGGATGGGTCGTCGGGATCGCTGCCACCGGTGGCGGTCGTTTCGCCATCGTCGCCGGTGGCGGTGAGGTCCGGCGAGTCTCCTGTGTCGCCACTGTCGCTCTCGTGACCGGAACTCGTGTTGTCGTCGCTGGCGTTGTCGTCGTCGGTGTCGTCGTCAGTGGTGTTGTCGACGCTGGTGTCGTCGTCAGTGGTGTCATCGACGCTGGTGTCGGCGTCGCCAGGGTCGTCGGCGCTGGTGTCGGCGCTGGTGTCGGCGTCGCCAGTATCGGCGTCGCCGGTATCTGCGTCGCCAGTATCGGCGCCGCCGGTGTCGGCGTGGCCGGTGTCGCCAGTACTCGGGTTGTGGTCACTCGTGTCGTCGTCGTCGCCGCCGTCGCTATCGCTGTCGCTGTCGCCGGCGCCCGTGCCCGACTCAGGTTCGTTGTCCCCGCTCGGTTCTGGATCCCCACCGCCACTTTCGGAGTGCGCGTCGTCGGGGTGGTCATCATCCGGTGGTTCCGCATCGCCGTCGCCGTCGCCGTCGCCGTCGCCGTCGCCGAGCCCGAGATCCGGCAGGCTGCCGCCGGTGCCGTCGTCCGGCCAGGCATCGCTCGCGCCGTCGGTGTCTCCTTCGCTGGAACCCCACGGGGACCAGCCGCTCGGTTGGGGCCCGCTGCCCTCGGCGCAGCTCGTCGAGTTGAGCAGGATTGCGGTGAGTACTAGCGTGCGCGTTGGCTTGTTCATCGAGGAGTTCGCGGGCGCCTTGTCCACGAGCCGGGTGTCTGCCGGGTGCCACGAGGGTAGGTGGTGCGTGACGATGGCTCGCACGGTTTTCGTCGCGGAAATCGGTTGGACCTGGCATACGTCGCCACCTTGGGGTCGTGATCAAGTGGTCAGTCGCGCGTCGTTCGAGTCGCCGCGCGGGGGTGTTTCGTTCGATGGTGGCCGGCGTGTGCAGACCCGGTGGTCGCCAGTCGACCGCGCTGCGTCAGCGAGACGGACGCGACCGGTGGCCCGGCGTTGCCCAGCGCGTGGCCTCGAGGCCATCGCCGCGCTAGCCTGTGTCTCTGCGATGAACACGGCTTACGCTGGGATGTCTCCCTTGGGCGCTCGTCGGCGCTTTCTCAAACAGGCGGGGGCCGGCACGCTCGTGACGGCACTCGGCGGATTGACCTATGTCGTGGCGGGGGACGGCGCCACCCGGGCGGCCCGCGCCCAAACGTTGGCCGACGGGCGGCCGCGTTTGCCGGCCGGGCAGAAGGTGTTGCAGGCGCTCAAACCCATGGGGGGACGGCCCGGCGCGCCGGGCCGGGCTCGGTTCCGGCTCAAAGTCCACGGGGAGGTCGACCAGCCCTTCGAACTCGACTTCAACCAGTTGCTCGCCCTACCTGTCGTCGAGCGAGCGCTGGACGTGCATTGCGTCACCGGGTGGTCAGTGCTGGGCGCACGTTTTCGCGGGGTGCCACTGCCCGAACTGGCGAGGCGCGCGAAGGTTCGCGGCTCCGCGCGTCATCTCATCATCGAGGCCGCACACGGCTACACCGCGAACGTTCGTCTCGACGAAGCCCTCGTCGACGACAACCTATTGGCGTTCGAGCACGACGGTCGCGCCCTCGCTCGGCGCCACGGAAGTCCGGTGCGGGCCGTGATTCCGAAACTGTATTTTTGGAAGAGCGCGAAGTACGTCGTGGGCCTTCGCTTCGCGCGGCGCGACGAACCGGGCTACTGGGAGACGCGCGGCTACCACAATCATGCCGATCCCTGGAAAGAAGAGCGCTACGCCTAGGCCGGGCCCGGCTGTCCCAAGTCCGCGCCCGGGCCGTTGGCGACGGCTGCTGCGGGCGGCGCATCGTGACGTCGGGTATCTGCTGGTGGGCCTGACGTTCGTGTACGCGATCTCCGGCCTGGCCGTGAATCACATCGGCGAGTGGGACCCGAACTTTCACGCCGACGATCGGTCGTGGGTCCGCGCCGAGCCTTTACCGGATGACGACCAGCTCGCCGCCGAGCTGGTGCTGCGCGAGCTCGGCCTGTCCAGCTCGCCCACGGATGTCTATCGCGGCCCCGACGGCAGTCTTGAGATCACCGTGGACCGCGGGATCGTGACGATCGCCGCGGATCGTCGGGCGATAGACGCCGCGCTGGAGCATCCCCGGGTCTTGCTGCGCGTGGCCAACTGGCTGCATCTCAACCGCGGCAAGCGTGCTTGGACGGTGGTTGCGGACGGCTACGCGGTGTTGCTTCTCGGGCTGGCTGTCTCCGGGCTGTTCATGATTCCCGGTCGTCGGGGGCTTCGCGGTCGCGGCCTGCTGCTCGTGGGACTCGGTGTCGCGGTGCCCGTGGTGTACGTCGCGGCCTCGGGCGGCCCCTGACTCGGCCTTGCGTCGAGCCGAGTGACGCAGCGTGCATGGACCATTCGCACGATGTGCAGGGGCCGTGTTAGCGTGGGCCGCAGTCCCATGCTCGCGCGCGTTTCCACCTCCATGTTGCTCTGTTCCTCTCTCGTCGTGGCGGCGTGTGGTGGCGGCGAGTCGTCGAACACCACGGCCGACGCCCTGGCCAAGCTCGATCAGAAGGCCCAAGCCGAAAAACGCCGAGCCGAGGCTGAAAAAGCGCCGCCCCCGAAGAAGAAAGCCGGACTCGCGCCCGGGGCTGTCGGCGCGCCGTGGCAACGCGAAGCGGTCTCCGGCAGTCTCAAGACCGGCACCGTGCTCGAGTACGCCCAATCCGGCACGGACACGAAGGGCAAAAAAGTCACGGATACCTACCGTTGCCAGGTGAAAAAGAACGACGACAAGGCGGCCGGCATCGTATGCGTCCAGGTCGAGCATCCCAGCAAGGACCCGGGAGCGGGCCAGATCGCGACCATCAGTTGGTCGAAGCTCAGTCCGTTCTTCGCCGTGGAGCGACCCAGTCCCGAGTTCGCCGCGCGCGAGAAGGTCACCGTACCCGCCGGCGAGTTTGACTGTGTCAAGGCCGAGCTCAAGGGGTTCATGGGCAATCACAAGACGGTGTGGATGGCGGTCGACAAGCCGGGCATCTACGCGAAGGTGGTGGACCATGGCAACGCGAACGCGCCGGACGACAAGACGGAGATGACCTACGAGCTCAAGGTCATCAACCCGGCCGCGGGGTAGCGCGAATCGAAGTCGATGACCGATCCGGCGCCGATCGACCAGTTCCGCCTGGTCTGCGTCCGTCACGGCGAGCCGGAGCAACGGGCGAGAGGGCGTGTCTACGGCAAACTCGACGTGGGGCTGTCCTTGGCCGGACGCGAGCAGGTCCGGCGAGCGGTCGCAGTGTGCCGTGCGTGGCGGCCCACGGTGGTGTACGCCAGCCCGAGGACGCGAGCCCGCCAAAGCGCGGAGATCCTGGCGTCCGCGTTGGGGCAGGACGTCACGGTGGAGGCGGCCTTCGCCGAACTCGACTTCGGGCGTTTTGAGGGCCGCACGTACGAAGAGGTTGAGCGCGACTACCCGGACGTCTATCGCCGCTGGATGGACGCCCCGACCCAGGTAGAGTTTCCGGACGGCGAGAGCTACTCGCAGCTGCGTGCCCGCGTGTTGGCCGGGCTCAAGCGTATCCGAGCGATGCACGTCGGCGGCGTCGTGATGGTGGTGGCGCACGGCGGCGTGATCCGAGCCGTCCTCGCGGACGCGTTGGGGCTCGATGCGGCGGCCATTTTTCGACTCGACCAAAGCTACGCGGGCGTGTCGGTCGTAGACTATCGGACCGGGTTCTCGCTCCTGCGGACGCTCAACGTCGTCGTGTGACGGCGCTCGCGCCAGGCGCGGCAGGTCGTGGGGGCGGTCCTTGGCGTCGCGCGGTACGAGGACGGATGGCTGGGTCCTGACGTCGTGCGTCGGCGCGGCGGTTCTCGCCCGGGCGGAACTCCGAGGGTGCGTCAGATCCCAGGGCCGAGTCTGTGTGGGGCGGCCGGTCCCGATTCGGAGCCGCGTGGCACCTTCGGGCGGTTGGCGGAACCGGGCCGCCGCAGGGATCCGAATCGCAACAAATCGAGACATTGCGCTTTT
>QKPP01000271.1 GCA_006508105.1 Myxococcales bacterium FL481
GGCAGCGACGAGGACGACGGCAGCGACGAGGACGACGGCAGCGACGAGGACGACGACGATGACGACACCGACGAGGATACCGACACCGACGAGGACGACGACGGTGACGAGGACGACGACGACGATGACGATGACGACGACGAGGACGGTGACGACGACGACGACGACGACGATACCGACACCGACGAGGATGCCGACACCGACGAGGATGCCGACACCGACGACGAGGACGACACCGACGAGGATGCCGACACCGACGAGGATGCCGACACCGACGAGGACGACACCGACGAGGATGCCGACACCGACGACGATGCCGACACCGACGAGAACGACGACCCCGACGACGACCCCGATGACAACGACGACCCAGACAACGCGGACGGCACGCCCTGGCCAGACCCGGTCAACGTGGTCGACTACCCCATCGAACGGCACCTACGACTAGCTGTGTTTCACGTCCTCTGATGGGATAGCGGTGCCAGCGGTCTGCTGGCCTTCCCGGGGGTCAAATCCATTCTCAAATCCGGAAACGCGAACATTCCCGGCGTGCTGTATCCGTACGCCGAGGCCAACATGGCGTACTACGACCCGTCGGAGGTCACGACCGAGGAGATGCTGGCCAACGTCCAAGCGGTCGACTGTCCCCAGGCAGCGTACGAACACACGACAGCGCACGAAGTGGGCGAGATCCGGGTCCAGCCGCAGTCGATCACCACCGTGCCCGGCGATTTGTTGCTCATCGACGTGCAGGTGCCGGCGGGGCATGCCAAAACCGAGTTCACAGTCTCCCCTCCCTGGAGTTTGGGCCACGAACAGAGCAGCTGGACCCTCGGGTCAGGCACGAACGTGGTGCCGATTCGGATCCCCGCCGACGCCGTGCCCGAGAAGACCGAACCCGACGTGGTGACCGTCGAACTTCGCACCGAGCAGGGCTCGATCGGCAGCGCAGACCTCGAGATCTGGGTGTTCAAGTACAAAGGCTCCGGCTAGCGCAACGCGGACAACGACCGCGGCGCCTGGTTCCCGGCCAGACGCCGGACATGTGGAGCATCTCGGTCGTACCGAGTTCCACGCGGCGCCGGCGAGCGATGACGCCGCGTGTCGACCGAGTGAGACGTCGATCCACGACGGACGTGCGACGGGTGCGCCGGGTGTACCGGTGCGTGGACGGGCGGCGGAAGGCGACGGGCCTAGCCGGGACGACGCTTGGGTACGGCGGCTCCCGCCCCCGCTCGTTTCTTGGCGAACTTGTCGATGCACGTTTGGAGGATCTTCTTGCCCGCCTCGGCCAACTCGGGGCCAGCGCCGTCCAACGCATGCTTTTGGCAGGCCGCCACTTTCGCACTGTCAGCTTGGGTGCACTGGACGACGGTCATCGCAATCCCCTTCTCCTTGCCCCCGGACTCCCAGCTGGCCTTCGCCTCGGCCGGCGCGAGTCGGAGCATGAACGCGTCATACGCCTTGCCCACGTCCTCGCAGCCTTTGACGGGGTCTTTCGTGTACTTGTCGGGAACCACGCACAGTTGCTCCAGCGCGGCTGTAACCTTGGCCTCGGCTGCCGCCTTCGCCTTTTGCTCGGCTTCTCGCTTCGCCTTGCGTTCCGCGAGCGCCTTGGCCTGCGCGGCTTCCTCGGCCTTCTTCTCCGCCTCGGCTTTCGCCTTGGCCTCAGCGTTCGCTTTGTCGTTGCCAGCGGATTCTCCTCCGCCGCAGGCGGAGATTGACCCGAGCAGGACGGCAGCCCACAAAAGGGGGGGGATGGATGTGCGGGTGACGAGCATCGATCCGTTCTCTCACGGTGGCACACGGCCAGCAACCTGACCGACGTAGCCCGATGTCGAACCGCACGAGTCGAGTCGGAACACGCGAACCTGCGACGAGACGAGAACCCGAGCCAACCTTGGCAGCGGCCCGGTCCGCCTCCCGAACGACCTCAGCGGTGCGACCGGTCCCTTCTGCGGACCGATCGGAGCGGGCCAGAACTCGATCGACGACTCGAGAAGCACCGGACGGGGCCACAGACCGCGACCCAAGTCCACGTCTCGTGCTCGAGACTCTCGAGAACGCGGCGCGTCTTCGCGTGTCCAGATCGGCGCTCAATCATCAGCGCCGTAACCCCGGCACCGTGTCCGCCACGAAGCTGGCCTCCACTCGATTTTGAGAGTTTTGTTCATTAACTCAGGATCGACGCTCATCGCGCCGGCCCCACCCTCCGGTTCGATGGTCCACGGCAGGCCGCGGCGTCCGTCGTGAAAGCGGAGCGTAATCGCGTCAACGCCGGGTTCAGCCGCGTCAGGCGGAACTCGAGGCGCTTGATGGTGTGTCGCGGGAGCGGGAGTTGCCCGCGGCGCGGCCGTTACTGAAGCCCGAGTCTGCCGTCGGACACCGTCCGGGTACAGCGCGGAAACGCGATGTGACCGCTTGACAGCGGGGGCGTCTCCCCGTAACGAAGCGAGCGAAAACTATAATCGTTTTCATCTAAGCCTGAGGCAGCGCGCTCTGAATCAGCCGCCCCCAAAACTGAACTTCACGGAGTCTCCAGTGCCACTGCTCAAGTTTCTCAGCGTTTCTCCTGCTCAATGCCGCGCCTTCGTGGCGACCACCTGCGTCATCACGCTGGGCCTCGCAGCCAACTGTGCCGACGACGACGATGACGACGACGATGCTCACGAGCACGGTGATGATGATCATGGCGACGGCGACGGCGATGGTGACGGCGACGGCGACGGCGATGGTGACGGCGACGGCGATGGTGATGGTGACGGCGACGGCGATGGTGATGGTGACGGCGACGGCGATGGCGACACGGGCATGGGAACCGACACAGGCACGGAAACCGGGACCGGCACCGGATCCGGATCCGACACCGGCACGGGCACCGACGAGCCCCCCGATCACTACGCGTTCGAGAGCCGCTTCGTCGAAGGCAGCAGCGTGTCGTACGGCGGGCAAATCTTTCGCCACGTGCTCATCGGTGACCTCAAGTCGCACCTTGGCGGACTCACGGCTCGCGTAGACGATGCGTCGTTCATCCCGGCGGCGGGCGAAGTCGTAGCGGAACTCAACTTCTACCTCCAGTTCGACAGCGCGACCTCGGGAACCCTGCCGCACAGCATCACCACCGACCCCGCGGTGCTCCAGGCGGACTACGACGCGATCGGGACCGACAAGGACCTACAGGGCAAAGTGGCCGGCAACGACCCGGTGGGCCAACACAAAGATTGGACCATCGAGTTCGGTGGTTGGTCCGCTGACGACGCCACAACGCCGGAAGGCCTGGTGCTGCACTGGTTCGCGGAGGTGGAGCGCCTGGCGATCGATCGCTCGCAGGGCACCATCCCGAATGACCCGGACGGCATGCCCATCGCCAGCGTCCACGTCAGTGCGGACGGTCGGGACTACCAACAACTGATCCAAAAGTTCCTCGATGGCGCCGTCGGTTTCTCGCAGGCCGCCGACGACTACTTGGACGACACGGAAGACGGCAAAGGACTGCTCTCGGACAACACCGCCGCGGTCGAAGACAAGCCCTACTCCGCGCTGGAGCACAACTGGGACGAAGGTTACGGCTACTTCGGTGCGGCCCGCGATTACCTCGAATACACCGACGAGGAGATCGCCAAAAAGGGCGGCCGCGAGGACTACCAGGGGTATCACGACACGGACGGCGACGGGTCGATCGACTTGCTCTCCGAGTACCACTTCGGTCACAGCATCAACGCGGCCAAGCGTGACCTCGGCGCGGCCGAGGCGGCTCCCACCGACTTCACGCAACAAGCGATGGATGCGTTTTTGGCCGGGCGCCACCTGATCACCACCGCCGACGGAGCGCTCGACGAGACCCAGGCGGCGGAACTGGGCACGCTGCGCGACACGGCCATCCTCACGTGGGAAAAAGCCATCTCCGCGACGATCGTCCACTACATCAACGACGTGTTGCAGGACATGAACAAGTTCGGCACCGAGGACTACAACTTCCTCGACCACGCCAAGCACTGGTCCGAGCTCAAAGGCTTCGCGCTCGCCCTGCAGTTCAACCCGCGATCGCCGGTGACGGACGAGCAGTTTGTCGAGTTCCACCAAAAAGTTGGCGACGCGCCGGTTCTTCCGGGCCAAGAGGGCATCGACGAGTACAAGGCCACGCTGGTCGAGGTTCGCGCGCTGTTGGGTACCGCCTACGAATTCGACGCCGCCAACCTCGGCGACGAGAACGGGGAAAACGGCTGGTAGCCGCTTCTCCGGAGATTTTCGCTCCGCTCTTGGCGGCGCGCCACGGCTACGGGTAGCGTCGTGGCGCGTCGCCGGACTTTCCTTTCTAGGACTCGAGTCCTACTCCCGAGGTCCCCATGAGACGTCACAAATCCCTCCGTCCCGTTGACTGCTTGTTCCCCGGCCTTTGTCTGGCGCTCGGGCTTTGGTCATGGGCCTGCTCGGGCGATGGTTCGAACGACGACGACGATGCGAGCGAGGAGTCGGACGCCGTGGCGCCGGGGGACCAGATGAACCCCGGCGAGAACATGGATCCGGGCACGACGCCAGATCACCCGCAAGCGGAGCCGTTTTCCCACCGCGGGATGCTGGTCAGCCTCGTCAACCACGTGCTGCAGCCGGCGCATCAGTCGTTCGTGACCGCGTGTCAGGAGCTCGTCGCCACCACAGAGCACGCCGCGAACGCGACGGCTCAAGCGACGCCAGACGCCCCCGCCGCGTTGGAAGCCGCCCGGCAAGCCTGGCGCACCGCCGCGGCCGCCTGGCAGCGGATCGAGATGATGCAAATCGGCCCCGCCGCCTCGTCCATCTCTGACTCCGGCGGAGCTGATCTACGGGACGAGGTCTACTCGTGGCCCACGGTCAACACGTGCCGCGTGGACCAAGAGATCGTCACCCGAAGCTACCTCGAACCCGACTTCGCGCAGTCTCAACTCGTCAACGTGTACGGGCTCGACGCGGCCGAGTACCTCTTGTTCCACGACGATCCCGGCAACACTTGCCCCCCGCAGATCCCGATCAACGACGGAACTTGGGCCGCGCTCGGAGACGCTGAAATCGCCGCTCGTCGAGCTGCGTACGCGGCTTCGGTCAGCCGCGACCTCCTCGCCCGCGCCCAACAGCTCCACGCCGCGTGGGATCCGGCGGGAGGAGGCTTTGCCGCCGCCTTCATCGACCCGGGTCAAGGCGCGTCGCCTTACCAAAACGTGGGCGAGGTCTTCAATGGGGTGTTCCGGGCCATGTTCTACCTCGATCTGGTCACCAAGGACCAAAAGCTCGCCCGCCCCACGGGACTCGACGGCACGTGTCCCACCGCCAGCTGCCCGGAACGGGTGGAGTCGCGCTGGGCCCACGCCTCACGCGAGCACCTGTTGGCCAATCTCGCGGCGTTCGAGGCCCTGTACTACGGCGCCGACACGCCGGCCGCCGGGATCGGGTTCGACGATTTTCTCGTCCACGTGGGTGCCCCCGCCATCGCCACCGACTTGACGGTGGCGATCGACGCGGCTCAAGCGCGCATGCAAAATGGCGCCGGGACGCTGGCCGAGGCAGTGGCGCAGGACAACGAGACCGTGAAAGCGGACCACGCCGCCGTGAAAGCGATCACGGACATCCTCAAAGGTCCGTTTCACGTCGCGCTCAACTTGACCATTCCCGAGGAAGGCGCTGGAGACAGCGACTAGCGCGACCATGCACGACGGCCCTCCGACGCTAGATGGGTGGGTCCGGGTTCTTCACGCGAGCCGAGAACCGCTCGCGAAACTTGTGGACGCCGGCGAACGCATCTATTGGCCCATGCTGGCCGTGTCGCTCGTGCTCGCGGTGGCCTGGCTCGTGAGGACGGCCCAGCGGCGCCGCGGCGCTCTCGCCACGGGGCCCGCCAGCGTTGTCGCGGCGGGATTGCGTGCGGCCGTCGACCGGCGCATCTGGGCTCATCCCTCCGCCTGGCTCGACTACAAGCTGCTGTTCGCGAAGGCGCTGCTGCGCGCGCTGCTGCTACCGGCGTGGGCCGTGTCCACCCTCGGCCTGACCGTGGCGGTCGTGGGCTGGCTCGATGCGCTGGACGGCACGCACCGAGTCACGGCTCTCTCCCCGGCCGTGATCGTGGGCCTGTACACGGTGGTGTTGTTCGTGACGTGGGATCTGAGCCGCTACTTACTTCACCGCGCCATGCACCGGGTGTCGTGGTTGTGGGCGTTTCACCAGGTCCACCACTCCGCCCGGGTGCTCACTCCATTCACGCTGTACCGCAGTCACCCCGTGGAGGCCTGGCTCTTTGGTCTGCGCGGCGCAGTGGTCACCGCGCTCGTGACCGGCGGCTTTTTCCATGTGTTCGGCCGGCAAGCCGTGCAGCTCGAGATTCTGGGAGTCAACGCGCTGGGATTTTGCTTTAACCTCGCCGGCGGAAACCTGCGACATTCGCACGTTCGCCTGTCGTTCGGCCCGCTCGAGCGGGTCTTCATCAGCCCCGCCCAGCACCAGATCCACCACGGCATGCACCCCCTCGACCAAAATACCAACTACGGCACGTGGCTTGCGATCTGGGACCGAATCGGCGGTTCACTGCGTCTGGCCGATAGCTCGCGCCTGCGCCGGTTCGGCCTCGCGCAACATGAGGCCAACCACGCTCCGGACGGCCTCTTGTCGGCGCTCATCGGCCCGTTCGCCGCCGTCACGCGTCAGATGGCGTCGGGTTTGCGCGCTGCCGCCACCTCGCGCCGCGCCGCGTTGACCAGCGTGCTGGTCCTCTTACCGACCGCCGCCCTGGCCGACCAATCTCTGGCCTCCGTGACCCCGCCGTCGGCACCCCCCACCTCGCCCGCCCGAACGCCGTCTCTCGCGAGCCCCACGTACCGCGCTCACGCGACCCCCCCCCC
>QKPP01000224.1 GCA_006508105.1 Myxococcales bacterium FL481
CCGCGCGACGGGGTATCGCGTGGTCAATAGTGAAGGTGACAAGCTCCCGGGGCTGACCGTCGATCGCTACGAAGACGACCTCGTGGTGCAGCTCACGACGGCTCCGATGGCGGCGCGGCAGGCCGCGGTCACGCGGCAATGCCAAGCGCTCGTGGACGGTACGGTCTTCGTCACGCGCCCCGAAACCGCGGCGCGACGCGAAGGGTTCGCCGCGGGACTAGATGTCGTGGGGCGGGACCCGCCATCGCAACTGAGTTTTGGCGAGCACGGGCTGCGCTTTCGGGTGCCGGCTCCGCCCGCCCAAAAGACCGGGGCCTACTTCGATCAACGGGAGAATCGCCGACGGGTGGCCGAGCATGCGGCGTCACTCGGTGGCCCCTTGCTGGATCTGGGGTGCTATGTCGGCGGCTTCGCCCTGCATGCCGCGGCCCGCGGGGTGTCGGTCGTCGGCGTCGATCGCAGTGAGGCCGCGCTCGCGCTCGCGCGGGAGAACGCTGAGCGCAATCGCATCGACCAGGCGACGTGGATCGAAGCGGACATCTTTGCGGATCTCGTCGAGCCCGCGCTCGCCGGGCCGTTCTCGGTGGTCGTGTTTGACCCACCCAAGGTCGCGGCATCGAAGTCCCACGTGCGGGCGGCGCGGGCCGCGATGACGCGAGCCCTGACCACCATCTTGTCCCGGGTGGCGCCGGGGGGTCTCCTCGCGGTGTGTTCGTGCAGTCACCACGTGGACGGGGCCGTGCTCGATCGTTGCTTGGTGGGCGCCGCCGTTTCGCGCGGCGAGGATACGGAGTGGACCCGGCTGAGCGCCCACGGGCCCGGGGTCGATCACCCGGTCGCGCCCGGGCATCGCGAGGGGCACTACCTGCAAATGCTCCTCTACCGTCGAGCGGTCTAGACCGCTCTCGACTCGAGTCAAGCCGGTGGCACCACGCGCGGGTGCCAGCGCTCGCGGCTCGAGCTCGGGCCAAGCACGCGGACGGGGACTCGGCTCAACCGAACCGCATCGAGGCCATCCGGCGCCGTCGGCCGATCCTCGACGCCGACCAGTTCGCGCCGTGGCCGCCGGCCTACCGTCCGGGCGGCGCGAGCTCGGCTCGGCCGGCTTCGCCCGGCAGCGGAGGACTTGTCGCGGGGTCCGGTGGCCGCGAGCTATGCTGATGCTCGCGCATCATGTCGGCGTGTCTCACGAACTTCGGACGCCGCCGCCAGGCCCTGCACCCGCGGCGAGTCCAGCAGCTATTGCGTCCGCTGGGTCGCGTCGACTTCGGGACCAGTCCGTGGCTGGTGTGGTGCCTGATCTCGACTCTGGTGACGGCGTGCCTCCACCCGCTGCACATCGCAGAAGCGCTCTACCTCGGCGGGTCGTGGGCGTTGATCGTGCTGTTTGTGCCTGGCCCCGTGCTGGCGACGCTAATCGTGACGTTCCTGGTCGTCTCACGCCACACCCCAGTGATGGATCGGTTCTTCGAGCGGTTCTCTGCGACCCGGGACATCAGCGTGGAGGCGTTGCGGGGCGAGATGCGATCGCTCGCGGCGGGGCAGGCCGTGCAGGTGGAGGAGATGACGTTGCCGGTGCGGCAGGCCTGGCTCGTGCGGTCCGGGGACCAAGCCGCCGGCGTGTGGGTGCTGGCGGGAGACGAGGATGTGGTCGTGCTGGCTGAACCCCTACCGGATGTCCAGCTCAGCGGCGATTCGGGCGATGCTTTGGATTTCGTTCCGTCGAATTGGCGGATCGAAGGGTTGCCCCAGACCGGTCGCGTGCTCAGCCTGTCCGCGAGTGGTCGCCCGGTTCGGGTGGAGCGAGTCGAGTCATCTCACTCGAAGTCGCCCGGCTCGTTCGAGTTCACCGATCGCCATCATCTCGATCCGGGCTTGGCTCAAGCCACGCTGCTGCGCTGGGGGGGGTACCGCTCGTAGCGGGCCGCGGTGTGGAGGCTTGTCGCGGTGGACTCGCGGCACGAGGCGATGCGGGGCGTCACGGGCGAGAGATGGCCAGCGAGAGCTGGCCTCGGTCCGGCAGCGTGGCGATCATGTCTTGAAGTCGGTCGCCGTTGAGATCGGCGACGATGAATCGATCGGGGCGACCACTGAGCTGCACGGTGTGCAGGTTCCAGGGCAGCAACGAGCCTCCGCCGATGCCGAACACCACGCGATGAGACTCGTCGCGTGCGGTGGCGACGTCGCCATGCCCGTGGGTGTCGATCTGTCCCGACCACGCTCGCGTCGGCCGGCCAGGGGCCTCGGCGTCGAGGTACTGCGGCTCTTCGTCAGTCAGCGGTCCGGCGAAGGTTCGCACCCGGTGCTGCTGCGGGTGACTCAGGACCAAGTCGATCTCTCCGTCGGGCTGGATGTCACCCAACGCGAGGCTGTGCGCGCTGGCACCAGCGTCCAAGGTCCGGTGGAGGGCCCACGAACGCTCCGCGTTGGCGAGATACACGAGGACCACGGTGGTCTCGGTCGCGTCGGCCAAGGCGACCAAGTCGAGTCGCTTGTCGCGGTTGAGATCGGCCAGTGCAAACTGCCGCGGGGCGTGTGGGGCCGAGATGCGAGCGGTTTCCGCGAAGCCCGACGCGTCCTCAGCGGTGCCGGAGAGCACGACGAACTCCGACGCGTCCGGGTCGGCGAGGATCACATCGACCCGGTCATCGCCGTCGAGATCGGCCAGCCCCCAGTCGCCGACGCGGGCGTCCACCGCTGCGAAGCGAGGAGTGCCGAAGCTGCCCTGGCCGTCGCCTGATCGCACAGCGATCGCCGAGGTCTCGGGAGCCCCGGCGCGGGCCGTCGAGCCCGTCGACAGGGCCTGCGAGTGCCCGTCGCATCCGCTGGGCGAGTTGTCGAGGTGGGCCGGTCGGGCGAGCTCGCCTGCGCGGCGCGCCATGGGGTGCCGCGACGAAGCTGCTTCCACCGTGAGCAGGTCGAGGTGGCCGTCGTTGTCGCGGTCTGCATGGACGAGTGCGACAGCGGTGGCGCCGTTCGTAGCGATCGCCGCGGTCGCGTCAAATGTCTCATCCGGACGCTGCCTCCACACCCTGACTTCGCCCCGGTCCGTGGCGACGGCCACGTCGAGTCGACCGTCGCCATCGAGGTCGCCCAGGGCCAAGTCGACGGCGGCGGCTTGAATGTCGATTGCGACGTCGGTCAGGGGGAGACACATCTCGCCGACGTCGACGATTCCGTTGTCGCAGGCCGGCAATGTGCAGTCGCCCTCACACCAGTCGCCGTCGATGTTATTGCCGTCATCGCACTCCTCCCCGGGGTCCAGTTGGCCGTTGCCGCACAGATCGTCCTCCGGCGTCGATGGATCTGCACCGGTGCTCTCTGCAGTTGAACTGGATGGCTCGCTCGTCGCCGAGTCGTTCGGATGCCCCGTCGTTGCCGAATCGTCGGCGGGTTGGTCATTCGACGTCGCCGACCACGAGGCATCACCGGACGATTCTTGCGCGGCATCGTCGGTGGCGGTGCCGATCGGATCGTCGAGGGTCGCTTGTTCGGGAGTGCAGACCGCCAACGTCAGCCACCCAACGGTCACGCACCCGTCGAGCTGAGGCCGCCGGCGGCCTGCTTGCGCCGTCGAGAGGCATCCCGACGCCGACCGTCCGGCGCTCGAGGCCGGACGGGTTTGGGGCGTGTGCCCGTGACGGGCCCAGACTCGGCTTGGCTGGGAGTCAACGGCCATCGTGCGACACCATACGCTGTCGGCTCGGACTCGCCTAGCCTCGCCTCGCTGGTCAGGCCGAACCAAGGGAGCGGGGGGGAGCGGGGGGAGCGGGTGTCCTGCGAGGGGTGCTGTCGCGGGGTCGTCGTCGTGGTTGCCCGGGGTCGCGTAGCCGCGAACCGGGGCGGTGCGTCAAGACAGCGTGCTTCGGACGGGAGTTGAGCGCGGCCACGGCGGTGTCTGCCGTCGCGTCGAGGGGCCTCAAGTTGCGTCGAATCGGCGGTCGCGCGCGCCTCGACCCGGGGGCGCGGCCTCGATCGTCCCGTGGGCCGGGGCGTCAAGCGGGTGGCCGCGCCGGGCGTGCCGTCTGCAATGCGACGCGGTCGGCAGTCAAAACTGAAACGAGCCGACTGCGGCCTCACACCCCTCCCAGTTGATGCGAATGTTGTCGCGGTCGAGCAGCAGCGCTTCCGGTTCGAGGCGCTCGGCCATGCCGGTCCATTCGCGCGGTCCGTAGAAGTCGCCCGAGACGGCGTTGGGGTCGGCGCAGCCCCGGATGATGGCCAACGCACCATCTTCGGCGGATTGGGCACTTTTCATGAGCTCATGCTCGGCGTCCATCCCTCCGGTTGCGGCCGAGGAACCCGCCAGGCCGGTCAGCGCGAGCCCCGGGTGAGCGAGCAAGGCTTTGACGTTGGTGATGCCTTGTTCCTCGAGTCGCGCTTTAAGTCCGTAGGTGAATGTGCAGTTGGCGAGCTTGGATTGATGGTATCGCTCCCAGCGAGGGCCGCCGAACTGGGCGTTTTCTTCTGCCGTGCCGTCGCCGCCCAGGTTCCCGGTGTTCTTGCCGAAGTACCGCGGGTGATGGTCAGCCCCGAGCCGGGCGGCCGAGCTGTGGTTGACCACGCGCCCGTCGACGCTTCGCCGCAGCAACGGGAAGAGCTCTTTGGTGAGCAGAAACGGCGAGATACTGTTGGTCTGCATCTGCACGTCGTAGCCGTCTTTGGTGGCCTGCTCGGGAAACGCCATCACGCCGGCGTTGTTGCACAGCACATCGAGTCGATCGCGGCGAGAGGAGATTTCTCGCGCGGCCGCCCGCACGCTGTCGAAGTTTTGCAGATCGCAGGTGATGGGTTCGAACGTCGCACCGGGGACTTCGGCTTGCAGCGTCTCGAGGGCGCTGCGCGACCGGGGGCTGTCGCGGTTGAGGAGCAGCACGGTGGCGCCCAGCTTGGCCAGCTCGCGAGCGCAGACGTATCCGGTTCCGCTGGTCGTGCCCGTGATGGCGACGATCTTCCCGGCCATGTCCTGGGTGTGCTCGGCGATGAGGCGATTGAGGTACTTGGTCTCGATCTCGGTCGGGTTTTGCATCCGCCACAGACTACCCGGGTTCGTTCGCCCGGTCCTGGCGTGGTCCACTGGTGGCGGGCGCAGGAGACGGGTCGAGACGGAGCTCGCGCCCTGTCGCGTGACGAGTCGGGGAGGAGTCGGGGGGGCGCTCGGAACTGGCCAGGTTGTTCCGCTCCATCGGCACGCGGCCGACTCGGCTTCGCGCGACTCCGCGTCCGGCCTCGGAGGACGACCTACGGCGCGGGTGATCGGGTGAGGACCACGGTATTGAGCCGATCGAACTCGCTGGATCCGACCAGAAACCCGGATTCATCGGCTTCGAGTTGCGCGACCGGGCGCCACGACTGGTCGAGGTAGTCGACTTGCCAGGCGGTGTACCGCTCGCCAAGTTCCGCGTTGATATCGTTGCGGATCCGTAGGGGAACGGGCGCGTCGGCTTCGGCGTCGAACGGCGCCAAGTGCCACATGGCCACGATGGGTGGCACGCCGTCGACCTGGACCCATTCGTCGGGCAAGACCCGTGTGCCGCCAAGCTGATCGAGTTCGTGCGGGGTCGACCAACCCTTGCTGAGCGAGTCCGGGCCGAGTTCGATGAGTAAGCCGTCCGCGATCTCGACTTCGGTGACTTCCGTCGGGGTGGAGGTCACCGTCGTGTACCGGGTCGCGGTTAGGTCATAGCGGCGATCGCCTTGCGAAGCGTCGATGTGGATCACAACGATCCGGTAGGCCGGCTGGTTCACGGCAAGCTCCCCGCCGACGAGTTCAACCGTGTACCAGGCGGTGGTATTGGCCTCGATACGGTAGTCTCCGTCCGGGTCGGTGCGGGCCGGTTTGCACCCGATCGCGTCGCACAGGGCCACGACCACGTCGTCGACGGGCACGCCGTCGGGGTCCAACACCCGTCCAAAGAGGGCGACACGAGGCTTTGTGCCGTCGCCAGTGTCACTTGCCTCTCCGCCATCGTGATCGGAGTCACCGGCGGTTTCACTCGAATCGTCGCCGGTGCCCGAGGCCGAGTCGGCCGTCGCCAAGTCGCCAGTGTCACTGGCAGTGGTACCGGTGAGGCTAGGGTCGGCGGTCTCGCCCGAACTCGAGGCGTCACCTGGCGCATCCGCCTCGGTCAGCGATGACTCGTCCCCCGCGGCCGGTTCGTGTTCGGGGGAGGCTCCACTACACGCGGCAAGGCTCAACCCCGCCGCCGCACACCGCCCCACGCTGCGGACTCGCGCGAGATGGCGCGCGACGACGGAGAGAGCGATCACGGTAGATTTTCTTCGATCATGTTGGTGCCGGGCAAGCTGTTGCCCTTCCACACGATCTCCATGCCGGGTTTGATCAGCATGGTCCGGGGGACGGGGTAGGGGTTCTCGCCCCAGAAATGCTGGTTGATCGTCCAATCCGGGTCGGCGAGGACCGGATGGGTAATCCCATGACGGTCGACCCACGCCTCGAGCCACTCCTGTGAAGGCGGCGTGCCACCGAGATGCACATTGCCGCCCTCAATCAGCATTGTCATCGCAACGAAACCGCGGCTTTCGTATTCATTGTGCGTCGCTGCCACATCGGGCGCGTCGTTGTTACAGGGCACTCACCAAAACGCGGCCGAGAACAGAAATACCTCGGACTCGCAGTAGTCGTGGAGCCGCAGCGGGTTCCAGTCTTGGTCGTTGAGCTCGAATCCCTCCACGATGTCGCCCACGCTCACGCCCGTGGGAGCAATGTCATCGCAGGGGTCGTCATCGTCGTCGTCGCCGGTGTCGTCGTCATCGTCGTCATCGCCGGTGTCGTCGTCATCGTCGTCGTCGTCATCATCGTCATCATCGTCATCATCGTCATCA
>QKPP01000223.1 GCA_006508105.1 Myxococcales bacterium FL481
CCGGCGTCGACGGGCCGTGGCTGCCTACCGCGAGGCGCCCGTGTTCTCTTCGGAGAGTCGATGGGTGCACGAGCACACGCGTACCCTCGCGCTGGCCCTCGACTTGCCGGACACCCGCGTGGCCCACGAAGAGCTCGCCCGCGGTCGCCAGGCGGCTTGCGACGCACTGGCCGCGGCATTCGTGCACGGCGAGGTCGAGCTCGGCGACGACGGGCTCGACCACATCCATCGCTGGCTACACGGCCACTGCGGTCCGGCGACCCCCGAGGACCGGATGCATGCCGTGCTCCACCAGCCAGAGACCGCCTGGCGCGGCCTTGCGCTCGCGGAGATCCTCGTCGAACCTCAACGCATGCGAGCACTCGACGAGTGGCCCTGGCTCCCCGTCGGCTCGATCAACGTGATCGCGAGCTTCGGCGACGAGCCGCCCACTCATCGCGGCGACCGGGCGAACCCGCGAACGCCACCGCGCCCGGCTCAGCTTCCGCTGAAGGTGACTTGGGAGACGTTCTAGCCATGGTGTCGCCCATCGCCGAGCTCGATCCGGAGCAGCGCGCGGCCCTGGACGCGGGCCGACATTTTGAAGTGGCCGCCGCTCTCGACGAGGCCCGACGCCACGGCCTCGCCGGGTGGGTCTACGAACAGGTTTGGGCGTTCGCTGAGGCGACGGTCGCCTACCTGGCGGCCGGCCAATTCGTCGACGCGCTGCGGGCCGCGGTGGAGTCAGGTGACGGCGAGCTGTTCGATCGGACGCTGGCCGAGGCGATGCGAGGGGCCTCCGTGCCCGAACGTCGCGCGGCGGCCGAACTCCTGCAACGACGCGGGCGCCATCTCGAGTCGTCGCGGCTGTCCGCCAGCATCGACGAGGTCCCGGTGGCGCAAGCCCAAGCGCTCGCCAACGCCGGCGACCGTCGCTCCGCCGCCGAGCTGTTGCTCGCATCGGGCGATGCCCATGCCGCGCTGGAACTGCTGCGAGTCGACAGCACCGGGCATTCGCCCGCCGAGCACGCGCTGGCGGCCCATATCTCGTGGGACCTCGGCGATACGGAAGGCACGGCGCGCCATGCCCAAGCCGCGTTCCGACTGGGGGTCGACGCCAGTCAAAGCGACCATCTCGCGGCCCTGCTCGCACGAGCCCTCAGTACGTTGGGCTACGATCTCGCGGCCCAGCTCGCGCTCGGTGGCGATCGGCTGGGAGAGACCGAGCTCCCCGCCGCGCGCGGTCGCTATCTCGTGACCGCCTCGATGCCCACCCAGTACGCCGGCGCAACGTACGTCGGCGTGGACCGAGTCACGTTAGCGGAGGTGGAGCTGCACTTGCTGCTCGAAGCTCGCACGCCACAAGAGGCCCGAGACCCCCTGCTCTCCGAGGCGGTCGAGCGGTTCTTTCGCGCGGCCGTGGCTGGTTCGGATATCGGGCATCCCGCGATCCGACCCGTGCTGCGCACGGAACTGGATCAGGCCTTGCTCGTGCTTCCGCGCGCGGCCGGACCCACTCTCCACCAGCAACTCCGACGTCCCCACGCCCCCGTGCGGGCCCGCAACCTGGTGGCATTCTTGCTCCAGGGACTACAGGCCGCGCACGCCACCGGGCTGGTCCACGGTCAGATCCTCCCGCTGCATATCGTCAGCGACGCGCTCGGGCGCCCGTTGCTGGGGCCGTTCGGTGCCCACTACTTGGCCGGCTTGGCCGCGACCCAGACCGCGGGCCTGGCCGAGGTGTTGCGGTTCACCGCCCCCGAACGGCGTCGCGGAGCGCCGCCGACCTCAGCTAGCGACATTTTTGCGGTGGGCGCAATCTTCAAAGCGCTGTTGGTTGGCGACACCGCGGCCGGCTCGACGGGCCAGGCCGCCGGGGTGAGCTCGGAGGACTGGGCCCTTGTCGACGCGATGACCCACGTCGATCCTCCGCAGCGTCCCACCGCCCGTCAGGCGCTGGCCCGATTGGGGTTGTCGGTCGCCGATATCACCGAACTTTACGAACGACCCCCGACCGCGCAGTCAACCGACCCCGAGCCCCGCCCCGGCGGCCACGCCTTGATGACCACGCTGTCGGTGGTGGCGTCGGCCAACTGGCCCGCGCCGGCCCTCGACACCATCGCCGCGGCGTCGAGCCCTTGGGTGCAGACCATTGTCGATCGCGACGAGGCCCGGTTCGAGCTGGCCGCGTGGCCTCCGGGCTGCGCCCGTCTCGGCCCGGAGGCGCCCTGGGCGAAGCTGGCGAAGACCACCCTCGACGCGATCGGGCCCGAGCTCGCCGGACTGCTGGAGGACCACCTCAGCCATCGCTCGTTCGTGGTGACACCGGCGGGCGACTGCATGGTCGCGCTGGATACCCTCCTCGCGCCATGACGCCCGTGGACCGCGGTCAACCGCCGCCGTAGGTGATAGACCCCAGGCTGGCGACGACCGCGTGAATGAACTGACGAATGTACGTGGCGCCGTCCCGCAACGGAAACACGGGGTGTCGTTCGTCCAAGCGACCGTTGATAATCAGCGACGACAGCCCGTGCACGGCCGTCCACAAGCGAAACGCGCCCATCTCTGGGTCGAGCTCGCCCCGCCAGGCACCGCACCGCTGGCCTTGCTTGAGGGTCTCTTGCACAAAGAGCAGGGGGCGGATCATCCGTTGCATCTCCGCCTCGTCGAGTGACGACCAATCCACCTGCTCGTGCTCCATCAAGACCGTGTACAGCCAGGGGTTCGCGATCGCGAACTCCAGATAGCGCTCCGCGATCGCGACGGTGCGTGCGTAGGGGTCGTCAATGGTCGCCGTCGCACCGATCGCACCCCACAAACGGTCGACGCCGTGAAATCGAATCTCACGCAAGATGGCCGACTTGCTGTCGAAGTGCTGGTACAGCGCCGTGGCGCTCACCCCCAACTTGGACGCGATGCCCCGCATGGTCAGCCCGTCTTCACCGAGCTGACTGCCCAGCTCAACGCTGGCTGAAATGATGCTCTCACGGAAATTCTCCGAACCACGTCGCGTCACAGCTCGCGGTTTTAGCACTATCTCGCACGTCATCGCATTCGGGTTTGACCGCGTCCGCAACCGCGATGCGGCCACGACGAGGCACTGGTCATTTTCGCTCAGGCTGTCGCCGCGAGTCGGCTGGACTGTAGGCTGCGGCACTGTACTGACCCTACTGATGTTGTGGGCGCTCCCACGACACGTGCAAGGCGGTGACGCGGGAGAATTCAGCACGGTGCTGTTGCGCGGCGGCGTGCCGCACCCGTCTGGCTACCCATTGATGCGAATGCTGGGTCCGTTCGCTCGGTTGCTCGAGTGGCTGGGCCTCAACTCGGCGACGGCGGCAGCGTTCCCTCCCGCGGCAGCTGGCGTGGCGGGCTGGACCGGGCTGGCCACGCTGTTGTCGCGATGGTTCTCGGGGCCGGCCGGCGCGATCGCGGTCCTCCTCGCGGCCAGTTCGTCGCTGGCCGTGGTGCATACCTTCGACTGTGAGGTTTGGGGCCCGCAGTTGCTGTTCGCCGCGATCGTGTTGTCCGAGGCGACGCGTGCCCCCCCGCAAGCGCTGCGGCTCGGCCTCGTGTTCGGGCTCGCCACGGCCCACCATCTCACGGCGGTTTTCTTCGCTCCGCTGGTGATGGCGGCCATCTGGCCCCCTCGGGCGCCGCGCCGGGCCGACGGGATGCGACTGCTCGGGGTCGGAGCCGGTTGGGTCGTCGGGCTCATGGCCTTCGTCACGCTCGCCTGGGGCAGCGAGGGCGCCTGGCGCTGGGGAGACTTGTCCACCGCGCGTGGCCTGCTGGCCCACGTGCTGCGCGAAGACTACGGAGTCTTCTCGCTCGGACTGCACCACGCCCAGCCCTCGCCGTGGAGTCTGTGGGCCCGGGTGGTGACGAGCCTGTCGGGTTCGATCTCGGCGGGGCGGATCACCTCGGTGGTCCCGGGCCTGCTGCTCATCGGAGTCTGCTGCGGTCTGGCGCCAAGAGCTCGAGGGGTGCCGCCGCGAGTTTGGTGGGCCGTGATGGTGACGTTTGTGGCGCTGACGTTCGGATTTCCCGCAATGCACAATGTCGACCCCAGAACACCGTTTGCTGCCTGGATCCTGGAGCGATTTGATCTGCTCCCGCTCTTTGTGCTGACGATCTTCACCGCCGGCACGATCGAGCGCCTGCGGCGAAGCCGGATTCACTGGCAGGCACCGATCCTCGGCGTCGGATCGGCGCTGCTGCTCTCGGTGCAACTGCTGCGCACCCACGGTCGCGGCGCCCCGCGACATGAACCGGGAGTGGAAGCGTACGCCCGAGATCTCTTGCGAACACCGGACGAACCGTTCGCCATCGTGTTCGGCACGGACGACCACCGCACGTTTCCGGTGTTGTTCGCCCAGGAGGTCCTCGGACTCGGGCGCCACGTGCTGTACGTCGACGCCCAACTCCTGGCTCACTCGTGGTATCGGGCTCGCCTGCGCCGCCGATTCCCCGCCTTCCCCGACGTCCCCAAGCCACTGGCGGCCATCGGCCACCTGTGGTCGGGTGCGTCCACTCGCGACACGCCGATCTACTTGGCCAACGTGTTCTCCCGACCCGCCGAATCGCAGCTCAACCGGGTCCCGGAGGGCATCTTGTGGCGTGTGGTGCCCCCGCACGCCACCGCCGCGGCATTCGGGGTAGACGCCGTGACTCGCCGCCACGTCGCGGCTTGTGCCCGCTACCGCACGAATCCCGCCGAATTCGCCGGGATGCGCCATCCGCAGACGCACCCTTGGTCCGGCGACCTGTGGCACGCCTACCGGGATGGTACGAAGGTCTTGTCGGACTGGTACCAACGCCGTGGCCAGGGCGACGCCGCGAAGCAGCTCAGCGAGGGCGATTCCGCATGTGTGGCCCCACCAGCAGCTCGTCCGCGAGGCACCGCCCCATGACCTGCCTCTCCGAAGAACTCAACGTCGCCCGCGAGCTCGCGCTCGAAGCCGGTCAAGTCGCGTTGGCGTACCTGCAACGGGGCCCGACCGCCCTCGCGGCGTACGACAAACCCGACGGCGGCGGGCTGGTCACCCGAGCGGACTTCGAACTCGACGAGATGATCGGCAGTCGCTTGCGACGGCGCTACCCCAGCGACGCGGTGCTGACCGAGGAGAGCCCAGACGACGGCGAGCGCCACCGTCGTGACCGCTGTTGGATGATCGATCCGATCGACGGCACCCGCGACTTCGCCGGGGGCCTGGCCACCTGGGCGATTCACGTCGGTCTATGCATCGCCGGGGTGCCTCGACTCGGCGTCGTGGCCGAGCCCGCGACCGGACGCGTGACCTGGGGTATCTGCACGGGCGCACGACGCGAGGCCGTCAGCGAGACCGCCGCTCGCTCCGACGCGCTGCGCATCGACCACAGCGTGACGCCGTTGCACGTCGTGTCGCCGTGCGACGCCCACGAGCCGGACATCGGCCGCCTGGTGACGACCCTCACCGCTCGTCACGAGCGCCGCCTCGGCAGCGTCGGCATCAAGCTGTGCGCGGTGGCGCGGGGGACAGTCGACGTCTACGTGCACCCCACCGCGGGCACGAGTCTCTGGGACACCTGCGCGCCCCAGGCCATCGTCGAGGCCGCGGGCGGCCGGCTCACGGACGTCGCCGGCGCGAAGCTGCAACACCACGGCCCCGGCTCACGCCACGAGCACGGGTTGCTAGCCGCGTCCGGGCGGGTTCACCCTCAGGTCATCGCCGCGATGCCGAGCCATCTGCGGCGCTGGGCCGAGGCGGTGGGGCCCCGCTAGGCGATCGGCTCCCCGCGACGAATGTACGGCGCCCGGAGTGCGCCGAACCAAAATGCGCGAGGCGGGAGCGTGGCTACGCTCACCGCCTCGTGTTTCACCACCGCGATGGGTCTAGGCCTTGTCGGCCGGCGGGGCTTGGTCTGCCTTGTCCTTGGCTTTTTTGCCCTTTTTGCCCGAACCCTGGCCGCCGCCGTCTTGGCGCGCGTAGCGACGCTTGAACCGGTCGATACGGCCTTCGGCGTCGAGCGTACGAGCCTTGCCCGTCCAGAACGGATGACTGTGCGACGAGATCTCGAGCCGGACGACGGGGAGCTCGACGCCGTCCACCTCTTTGGTCTCCTTCGCGGACCGCGTCGAGTAGCCGACCCATTCCACGCCGGCCGCGGGGTCTACATACAAGACCTTGTGGTACTGGGGATGGATGCCCAAGCGCATGATCGAAGCTCCTTGCCTACCACGAGGACTTGGTCACGCCGGGGATGTCGCCAGCCAACGCGTGATCACGCAGCGCGATGCGGGACAGACCGAACTTGCGGTACACGGCGTGAGCTCGGCCCGACACTGCGCAACGACGCGTGTGACGAGTGGGACATGAGTTGCGCGGCAGCTTCGCCAACGCGTCCATCGCCGCTACCTTTTCGTCATCCCCGAGGTTCGGGTCTTTGAGCTTCGCCCGAAGTTCAGCGCGTTTGCTCTTGGCGCGGGCGATCATCTTGATGCGCTTGTTGTCGCGCAGGACCTGGGAAAGCTTGGCCATCGTGGGCGTCTCCGTACTGCCGGGGAAGATACCCGGCTGGGGGCGGGAACCTAGCGCGCGCACCTTGGTCTGACAAGCACCAAGCGCGTCGTCGTGGCGAGCCCTCGACCGGGGCGCGGCCAGCCGACTCGGCCCCCGCGCCGCGGCGCGACATGCACCGGGTTCACCGGCGATTCCGCGGCGCTGGAGACCATCGCCGAATCGTGTAGCGTGCTTGGTTCATGGACGCCCCAGCTCCCCGATTTCGCCGCGATTATCGGCCTCCGAGCCATCTGATCGAGCGCGTGGACCTCGAGTTCGATCTTCGTCCCCAGCGCACCGAAGTCCGCAGCCGCCTCGAGGTTCGCCCGTCCCCCGAGACCGACGCCCGGCCAGCGCCTCGTCTGACGCTCGACGCCGAGGCGCTCGAGTTGGTGTCCGTCGCCGTCGACGGGCGTCCTCTCAGCCCCGCCGAGTACGAGTTGACCGACACGAGCTTGACGCTGCCGGTGCCAGCGGCGCCGTTCGTGGTGGACACGGTCGTCCGGATCGACCCAGACGCGAACAAGGCGTTATCCGGCCTGTATCGGTCCAATGCGCTCTACTGCACCCAGTGTGAGGCCGAGGGGTTCCGCCGCATCACGCCCTACCTGGACCGGCCCGATGTGATGGCCACGTTCACCACCCGGATCACCGCCGACGCGCAGATGTGTCCGGCCCTGCTGTCGAATGGAGACTGCACCGAGCGCGGCCAGCTCGACGACGGGCGCCATTTCGCAGTGTGGCACGACCCGGCCCCGAAACCGAGCTACCTGTTCGCGCTGGTCGCCGGCCAGCTCGAGTGCCACGCCGATGAACACGTGACCCCGTCGGGTCGGCGTGTGGCATTGGAGATCTGGGTCGAGCCCGACAACATCGAACGTTGCGCCCACGCGATGCGCTCGCTCAAGCGCGCCATGGTCTGGGACGAGCAGGTCTTCGACCTCGAGTACGACCTGTCCACCTACATGATCGTCGCCGTCTCCGACTTCAACATGGGGGCGATGGAGAACAAGGGGCTCAACATCTTCAACGCCAAGTTCGTGCTGGCCGAGCGAGAGACCGCCACCGACGAAGATTGCGAAGGTATCGAGTCCGTGGTGGCGCACGAGTACTTCCACAACTGGACTGGCAACCGTGTGACTTGCCGAGACTGGTTTCAGCTGACGCTCAAAGAGGGCCTGACCGTCTTTCGAGACCAGTGGTTTACCTCCGAGGTGCGATCTGCTGGCGTTAAGCGCATCCACGACGTCAAGCGCCTGCGTACCCACCAGTTCGTGGAAGATGCCGGGCCGATGCGCCACCCCATCCGCCCGGAGTCGTACATCGAGATGAACAACTTCTACACCCCCACGGTGTACTCCAAAGGCGCCGAAGTCATTCGCATGCTTCGAACCCTGCTCGGCCGGGATGGTTTTTTGGCCGGGATGCGCCTGTACTTCGAGCGTCACGACGGGCAGGCGGTGACATGTGACGATTTTCTCGCCGCGATGGCGGACGCCAACGGAGCCGACCTGACCCAGTTTGCCCGTTGGTACGCGCGGGCGGGCACGCCCATCGTCGTGGCGCACGGCCATCACGACCCGGACCGCCACACCTACGACCTTCAGCTCGAGCAGCGCCACTACAACGGCGATCCGGTCGCGGATGACGATGGGCTCCACATCCCCGTCGCCGTGGGGTTGCTCGGGCCCGACGGATCGGATCTCCCGTTGCGGCTCGACCCCCCACTCGAAGCGGCCACGCCGGAGGCGACGACCCAAGTGCTGCACCTGCGTTCCCCTCGGCAATCGTTTCGTTTCGTCGGGGTTCGCGACGCCCCGGTGTTGTCGTTGCTCCGGGACTTCTCCGCGCCAGTACGGGTCGAGTATGAGCGGTCTCGAGAGGAACTGGCGTTGTTGTTGCGGCGGGACCATGACCCGTTCAACCGGTGGGACGCCGGCGTCGAGCTCGCGACGCAAGCTCTCCTCGAACTCACAGCGGCGTTCGCCTCCGGCAACCCACCCCGCCTGTGCACGGCCTTGACCGAAGGCGTGGCCGATCTGCTGCGCGACCAGAGCACGGACGAATCGTGGCTGGCCCTCGCGCTGACGTTGCCCGAAGAGGGGGTGGTGGCCCAGTCGATGCGCGTTGTGGACGTGGAGAATCTCCACGCAGCGGCCCGGTTTGCCGCCCGCACCCTCGGCGGTCGCTTCATCGACCAGTGGCGATCGATCTACGAAGCACGCCGACACGACGAGTATCGCGACGACGCGGCCGCGATCGGACGTCGAGCCCTCAAGAACGTCGCGCTTGCCTACCTCGTCGCCACTGAAGCCACCGAAGCGGTCGACTTGGCGCTGGAGCAGTTCCGCCAAGCCAGCAACATGAGCGACGCGCTCGCCGCCCTCGCTTGCTTGGCCGACGTCGACGGCCCGCAAAGCCGCGCCGCGCTCTCGGAGTTCTACGACCGCTGGCGCGGCGTGCCGTTGGTTGTCGACAAGTGGTTCGCGGTCCAAGCCGCGGCGCGTCGGGCCGACGTGGTGGAGCGAGTCGACGCCCTGCGTAGACATGCGGATTTTCATCTGAGCAATCCGAACCGCGTCCGGTCATTGGTGGCCACGTTTTGCCAACTCAACCAGGCCGGCTTTCACCGACGCGATGGCGCGGGCTACGAGCTACTGACCGACACGATTCTCGCCGTCGATGCCAACAACCCACAGCTCGCGGCTCGCTTGGCCGCACCGCTGACGCAGGCCCACCGCCACGATGAATCCCGCCAAGACTTGCAGCGCGCCGCGTTGCGACAATTGGTCGAGCGGCCGACCGTGTCCCGCGATGTCTACGAGATCGCGGCGCGCTCGCTGGGTTTGGTCGACTCCGCGAGCGCGTGACGGCCAGCCGTCGTGCTCGTCGGGCTCGAACCCGGCCCACCACGACGGCAACCCGGACTGTGTCTCGCTAGTCAGCCACGTCGGCGAGTCGCCGCGTGCTCGTCGTGGCGACCTACTCTCGCGGTGCTGCCGGGACGCGTCCCACATGGGCCCGCAATCGCTCGACCTCGATGGTCGACAGCGTGCGAAACTCACCTTCATCGAGGCCGTCGGTAGTGAGGTCGTCGATGCCCACGCGAATCAGCTTGAGCACCGCGTGGCCGATGGCTTCGCCCATGCGCCGGATCTGCCGGTTGAGCCCCTGTGAGATGCCGAGCTGAATCCACGTGTTCGCCTCGGTCTCTCGGATGACCAACAGCTCGGTCGCCGGCCGGGTCACGGTGCCGTCCTCCAGGCGGACCCCGGAGCGCAGACTCTCGATGGCGGCCTCGTCCAAACGCCCTTGGAACTTCACGTGATAGACCTTGACCACGCCGTGTCGCGGGTGGGTCAGCGCCGCGGCCAGGTCCCCATCGTTGGTCAGCAAAATCAGGCCACGAGAGTGGTAGTCGAGCCGCCCGACCGGATACACCCGCTCGGTCACGCCACGCAGCAGCGACAGCACCGTCGGTCGACCCCGGTCGTCGACATCGCCTTGAGCCGCACACACCACACCGTCGGGCTTGTTGAGCAGGTAGTAGACACGCCGGGGCGCTTGGACCGGCTTGCCATGCAGCGCCACCCGGTCCCTCCCCGGCTCCACGCGCGTGCCGAGTTCTCGCACCACCTTGCCGTTGACCGCCACCTGGCCGTCTTCGATCAGCTCTTCCGCCTTGCGGCGCGAGGCGATACCTGCGTGGGCCAAGTACTTTTGCAGGCGCACGGCCGTGGTCGACCCCTCGCTACGCGACGGGGCCCGCCCGCCGCGAGCCGGCTTGGCATCGGCACCTCGCCGAGACGGAGCTCGGCGACCCGTCGCCTTGCGGGTTCTGGGCGGGGGCTTACTCATGTTTGTCCTCGTCCTCGTCCTCGTCCTCGCCCTTGTGCTCGTCTTCGGCGTCGGAGCGGGCCGCGGGTGGGTCATGGCCCGAATCGCCCGGCGCGTCGGGTTCTTGAGCAGGAGCGTCCTGGCCAGCGCCAGCGTCGCCCACTGCGCTCACCTCGGCGTCCGCCGCCGATTCGTCGTCGGCTGGCGCCGAGGCCCGCTCCGGCTCGTCGCTTGGGGTCGCCGCATCGTCGTCAGGCGCAACGTGGTCGTCGGTCGTCGCCGCAGCGACGCTCGCGTCGTCGGTTTCGTCGTCCGTTGTGACCGACCCCGTCGCCACGACCTCGGCCGGGCTCTCATCGGCTTGGCCTGCCTCGTCGTCCACCGGCTCCGCTGCGGCGCGGGCCTCGTCACCGGAGGACTCCGACGCCGAAGCTGCGGCGAAGTCCAAGACCTCTTGTCCCAGCGCCTCGACCTCGTCGCTGTCCATCCGCTTTTTGAGCTGCACTTTGGTGTCGTCGGACAGCGAGCGAAATTCCTTAAGGCTCGGCAGGTCGCGCAAGCTCATGAGATTGAAGAACTCGAGAAACGCCACGGTCGTGCCGTAAAGGAGGGGCCGACCGGCATCTTCCCGACGCCCGACGATCTTGATGAGATCACGGTCGGCCAACACCTTGAGCACGGCGCCACTGTCTACGCCACGCACATGGTCCACCTCGACGCGCGTGATCGGCTGGCGGTACGCGATCAAGGCCAGGGTTTCCACCTGTGACTTCGATAGCCGAACGGGCTTGGCCGCAATGAGCTGCTGAACCCAAGTCGCGTTCTCGGGGTTCGTGCGCAGGACAAATCCACCGGCAACTTGCACCACCTGCACGCCACGGGGCGCGGAAGCGTCGATCAGCTGCTTGAGCGCCAGCTGCACTTGCCGGGTGGACGATTCGGGCAAGACCTGGCGCAAGCGCTTGACGGTGAGCGGCTCGGTGGCCGCGAACAGCAGGCTCTCGACGATGGATACCAATCGAGGCGACGCCACGCCCTCGACGTGACGCACGTCGTCGGCCTCGTCGATGGGGAGCGAGTCCACGAGTTTGACCCCGCGGGCATCCGCGGTGCGCCCTTTGTCGTAGCCGAGCGCCGCGACCAACTCGTCGATACTCGGGACGGACTGCTCCGCTGCGTTCGGTGGCTCGGACGCCTCCGCGGCCTCGGGTCTCGGATCGTCATCACTGCGAGAGTCATTCATGGGACTTGGGAGACGTCGATCGCGCCGTCATCCGCGGCGTCGGCTCGACAAGTGGCGTCGTTTCTTCGAAGTGCGGCGTTGTGTCAACCCCGGCTGGGTCCACGCGGATCGACGCGGCCACCGAGTCCTCCTCTGTCTCGCCCGCGGATGGCGACGCCGCGGCCGCCTCGGCCCGGGTTCGTGGGGAGATCCCGGAAACCGACTCCGTCTCGAGGTCCGGCCGGATACCCGCGGCCGCGCCACCGAGCCCGTCGCCCTCCGTCGATTCCGCCGGGAGCGCCTGATCGGCGGTGACGCGCTCCTCGGGGGATTCGCGTCGCACCACGCCCGCGTCCGCGTGCTCAGCCTCGTCCGCGCCCTCGCCCTCGTCCGCGTCCTCGCCCTCGTCCGTGCCCTCGTCCTTCGCGTCCGTGTGCTCGTCATCCGCGTCCTTGTCCCCGTCCGCGTGGTCGTCCCTGTCCGCGTCCTCATCCTTGGCCTTGCTCTCGTCCTCGTCCTCGTCCTCGTCCTTGCTCTCGTCCTTGGCCTTGCTCTCGTCCTCGTCGCCGTCCTCGTCCTTGGCCTTGCTCTCGTCCTCGTCCTCGTCCTCGTCCTCGTCCTCGTCCTCGTCCTCGTCCTCGCGAAATGCCTCGATCACGCGACGCGCTTGTTCGCTGTCGCCAACCTGCCGCAACACGATGGTCTCGGATCCCGTCACCTGCTGGATCCCGACAACGCCGAGTTTGACCATCTCGAGCACCGACACCAACGTGACCACTAGCATCTGCCGCAACTCGGCCTCGCTGTTCCACTCGCGCTCGAGAAACAGGCTCTCGAACTCGAGTTGCGGCGTCTCCGTCAGCAGCAAGCCGAGTTGGACCATGCGCTCGCGCACGGTGACCCGCTCCAGCACGACCTCGTGGGCCTGCTTGATGCGGGCCCGCTCGAGGATGCGATTGTAAGCCTCCGCCAGCCGAAACAAGGTCAGCGAGGCCAGCCCGGGTTCGAGCGCCTCCACGTCGACTTTGGTGCCGCGCGGGAACACGTCTCGCCCGCTGACCGGCCGCGCATCGAGCTCTTGACCCGCTTGACGATAGCGCTCGTACTCCATCAGGCGACGCAGCAACTCCTCGCGAGGATCCGCCAATTCCTCGGGGTCCGCGGCCTCTTCCTCGTCCGGGTCCTCGGTCGGAACGAGTTCACGGCTCTTGAGGTGGGCCAGTGTCGCCGCCATCACCAAGTACTCCCCCGCGATCTCGAGGTCGAGGGCGCGGGCGAAGTCGAGATACTCGAGATACTTCTCCGTGATAAACGCGATCGGAATATCCAGGATATCGAGTTCGTGCCGCCGCACGAGATGCAACAACAAGTCGAGCGGCCCTTCGAACACATCGAGGGAAACGGCGTAGGTGGCCCGACTGCGCACCCCATCGGTGACCGCCACTTGTTCGAGTGCGAGCGCTCGGCCCGGCGGGGAGCTCTCCGCGTCGGGCTCGGGCGCGCCCGCGCCGGCCTCGGCTCCGTCGGATTCGGGCGTGTCGATCTCGGCTCCGTCGGATTCGGGCGTGTCGGTCTCGGCTCCGTCGGATTCGGGCGCATCGGTCTCGGCTCCGTCGGATTCGGGCGCGTCGGTCCCGGTTCCGTCGGATTCGGGCGCGTCGGTCCCCGCTTCGTCGGATTCGGGCGCGTCGTTCGCGGCGTTACCACGCCCGCCGCTCGGCCGTGACGTCAAACTCGGAGCGGCGGCGGTTCCCCGGGTCCGATCGCGATCGGCCGCGTCCGCGCCGGATGACGTCAACGGGCCGGATCGGATCGCAGGCTCCGAGGAGAGCGCGTCGGTGTCTTGCACGCGATCCGGGCGACCTGGCGCTGGAGCCGATTGCAGCGTGGGCGTGTCCTGGCCGGACGCGGCGTCGTCCGGTGTGCGCTGGTCGTGCGTCATGCAGCGACCACGAGCTGCCACAGCTGACCCGTCACCGCAAATACCGGACTAAACAGAAACGAGAGCAACCGACCGCCGGCGAAGATCAGGGCGATGAGGATCCACCCGCCGTAGCGCTGGAGAAAATCGTCGATGTACTCGAAGCGCGCCGGAAGCAACGCCGCGAGAATCTTCCCCCCGTCCAATGGATGCAGCGGCAGCAGGTTGAACACGCAAAGCAGCACGTTGAGCTGAAACAGCTGCGCCAGCAGACGACCGACTTGGGGATTGAGGGCCCCGGCGGCTGCCAGCCCGCCGGCCAACGCGAGGACCACGGCTCCGAACGCCACGTTGCCGGCGGGACCCGCCGCGGCGACCAACGCCATCCCGCCTCGCATGCTGACCTTGCGCGTGTAGTATCGCGGCTGGGTCGGGACCGGCCGGCCCCAGCCGAACAACGGCCAGCTAAACAAGGCCCCCAAGACGGGCAACGTCAACGTACCGATAGGGTCGGCGTGCGCGAGCGGGTTGAGCGTGAGTCGCCCCTCTTGTTCCGGCGTGGGGTCGCCCAACCGAGCGGCAGCGAGTGCGTGACAGTACTCGTGAACGGCGATCGACAGCACAAGGCAGACGACGTACACGCCCACCAGCGGCAAGAAGTCAGAAGACAGGGCGAGCGGCATGGGAGGAGATCACGCCGGGCGCGAGGTGCCTCGTGACGAGCCCCTTGCGTCCTCGACGCGACCTATGCATTCTCGCGGTTTCACCTCGGTTTGGCCACCGTGAATGCCACGCCGCCCGGCGCAGTTGCGCCGCCGCGTGGGGACTGCGATCGACCCCCCCGCCGCTCGGGGGCCGAAGACCGTCGGCGGCGGACCGGCCATCAATCCGCGCGAGGGTGGTGGCGCCGATACGACTGCCGCAGGTGCTGCTGCCCGACGTGGGTGTAGACCTCGGTGGTGGAAATGTCTTGATGACCGAGCAGCGTCTGCACCGCGCGCAAGTCCGCTCCGCCCTCCAGCAGATGTGTCGCGAAGCTGTGGCGCAGAACGTGCGGCGAAACGTCACGGGTGATGCCGGCCGCAAGCGCGTGCTTACGCAGCCGCAGAAACCACCCCTGACGCGACAGCTTGCCGCCGTAGCGGTTGACGAAGACCCAGGGGGCCGACGGGGCGCGCAGCAAGGCTGGCCGCGCGACATCGATCCACTGCACGAGGCGCTCCCGAGCGCCGACACCCAGCGGCACCAGACGTTGTTTTTTGCCCTTGCCCGACAACAGCACCAGTTCTTGATCGAGGTGCAGCTGTTCGAGCTTGAGATCGACGAGCTCGCTGACCCGGCAGCCCGAGGCGTACATGAACTCCAAGGCCGCGGTGTCGCGCAGCCCCAACGGTGAGTCCACCCCGGGCGCATCGATCAGCGCGTCTACCTCGGCGTGCGAGAGCAAGTCTGGAAGCTTGCGACCGGTTTTGGGCAAACGAATGCCCTGCGTGGGATCGGTGGCGCACAGCCCCTCCCGTCGCAGATAGCGAAACAGCCCTCGCACCGCCGACCAACGCCGCGCCTGAGTTCGCGCCGACCGCCCGGACGTGGCTTGCTCGCGCAAGAACGCCGTCAGCTGCCGGGGTTGCACAGCGTCGATCGACCGCACGCCCGCGAGAGCGAGCCCGTCACACAAGCACCGCAGGTCGAGCCCGTAGGCATCGACGGTGTTGGGCGACAAGCCGCGCTCAACCCCGATGTGGTGCAAGAATGCGTCGACGGCCTGGTCGAGGCTCAGTCGGCCCGTCCCCTGACCCACGCCTAGCGTTCCTCGAGGTCGAGGATGTCGCGCACCAGCGTGGCCACTTCGGAGCCTTCGATGGGCTTGGTGACATAGGCCGTCGCCCCCAGATCGAGGGCTCGCTGTCGGTCCTCTGCTGCGCTTTGGGTGGTGATCATCACGATGGGGACATCCTTGTACGCGGCGTCCGCCCGGAGACGCTTCACGAGCTTGAGCCCATCGAGAATGGGCATGTTGATGTCGGTCAAGATGATGTCGAAACGTCGGCCGGCAATCTGACGCAGCGCGTCCACGCCGTCCCCGGCCTCGACCACGTTGAGGCCTTTGACCCGTGAAAGCGCGAGCACGATGAGCTTGCGCATGGGCGGGCTGTCCTCGACGACGAGGGCGTTGAGCTCATCGGCAACGGCGGCAAGTACGGTCATGCTCCTACCAACCTCTCTACGGTTTCGCGCCGCAGGGGTCGCTGCTGGGCGTTCGATCGGGTCCACGTGCACTCGAGGCCGATCCCAGCGTATTCTGAGACCAGCGCGAGCAAAGCGGCGTCGCTTTCGGCGAAACAACGCTTTGGCGCCAGAAAGCGTTCGAGTCGAACGGCCCCCAGCAAGCGAGCGCCGCTCACCAAAGGCAGCATCATCAGTTCCGGTCCCATCGCGTAGTCGGGATCACCGGCTCGCCAGGCGCGTTCGACCGCCGCCATCGCACGCAACGGTGGATGTCGGTCGATCTCGACAACGACCCCGCGCGGCGACCCGTCGCTCGCGGTGGCGACGGGAAACAGCACTCGCATCGGCTCGTCCAATGCGAAGGCCGTGAATCTGTCGACGCCGAGGAAGTTCACCAGTACATCTCGCAGCGTGCGAAGTACGTCTCGCATGGTGGCAGCCCGGTAGAATTGATTCGCGGCCACGTGTCGCCAGGCGGCGACGTCCCCGATGGCTCCGCTGTGGGGTGCCGAGCGCGGCTCGTGGCCAAATGCCGATCGCAACGCACTCGCGCGGGCTCGAACCTCGCGGCAGTCTGACTCGAGCGCCAGCATCCGATCTGCGAGACTGCGAAGCGAAGTGGACCAGGCCGAGTCCGACGCGTCGGGTCCGCCCGAAACGGGCCGCAGCTCCACTTCGTCCTTCGGCTCGCGAATCATGCATCCACCCCGGCCCGGCACGTGATCAGCGAGCACGTCGGCTGCGAGTCATGGCGTTCGTGGTCAAAATCCACCGTTAGCCACTGTAGCACGCAGTCGCTGCCCGCAAAGTTCCTTGGTGGTCCCACCGACGCCGCGACGCACTTTCCCGCGCCCCAGATTCCGTGACCCGCGACTAGCGGGCACGCCGATACACGAGATCCTTTTCGAGGTTGGCCAACTCGAACCGCGTCGACACGTTGAGCAGGCTTTCGGAATGCCCCAAGAGCAGCCATCCACCTGGCGCGAGTCGGTCGTAGAACGCGTCGACCACCTGGCTTCTCGCCTCCGCGGCGAGATACATCAACACGTTGCGACAGAAGATGACATTGCACGATCCCAAGATGCGATACCGCTCGGTCTCGAGCAGGTTGATCTGGGCGAAGGAGCACAGATCGCGCACCTCGTCGGCGACTCTCCGGTAGTCACCGTCCGCCTCGAAGTAGCGGGCGATCGTCTCCGGAGGAGTGGTACGAAAGCTGCGTTCCGAATACCGGGCTGCGCGCGCCTTGGCGAGGACCTCACGGCTGATGTCCGACCCCACGATGCGAACGTGCCAGTCCTGGAAGCGTCCGTCATCGAGCAAGATCATGGCGAGGGTGTAGACTTCCTCCCCGGTGCTACAGCCCGCGCTCCAGATCGACAAGCGTTTGCGACTGCCTAAACGGTCCACCAAGTCGGTGAGAATCTCTTCACGAAACGCGTCGAGCTGGTACTCCTCGCGAAAGAAGTAGGTTTCGTGGGTCGTCAACTGCTCGACCAGCGTCACAAGCTCGGCGTGCCCATCCGGCCCCGAGCGCAGATAGTGGTAGTACTCGGTGTAGCTCGACAAGCCCAGGTGTTCGAGACGGGGACCGACTCGCCGCTCGAGGAAAAACCCGGAATCAAGGCCGTGGGTGACCCCGCAGTACCCTTCAACGATCTCTTGAATCAGACGGCTTTCTTCCGTCGTGATGCGAACCCGGGCCTCGGGCTCACTGGCCAAGGCTCGACGTTCCGCCGTCATGCGGACGCCCGCGCCTTCTCGAGGCTCGCAATCGCCTCGCTCAACGCCTGCTGCACCAGCGCGTCGGGTTCCGCCTGGCTCACCCGCCGCAGGGGCTCCAACGCGGTCCTATCGCCGCGACGCGCCAACGCTAGCGCCGCCGCACGCCGAACATCCCATCGATCGTGACCGAACAGTCCGATCAGCGCCGCGGTGGCTCGGTGCGGCGTATGGTAAGCCAACGCCCGCGCCGCGGCCTTGGTGACCTCGACATCAGTCGCACTGCACAAGCTCATCAGCAACGACAGATCCTCTTCTCGCCCCGAGCGGGCGAGCCCGGCCACGGCGTAGACGATGACCGTGGGGGATGGATCTTCGAGCGCGATCTCGCGATAGCGGTTGCGCGCGACGACGTTGTCAAACAAAACCAGAGCTTGGACCGCAGCGGCCCGCACCGAGGCGTGGTGATCGAGCGTCGCCGACAACAAAGGCTCGCAGGCTTCCTGAGCGCCGAGTGCCCCGAGGCTTCGACACGCGGCCGCGCGAACCTGCATGTCTTCGTCCGCGAGCGCCAACGTTAGCACCGAGATGCCTTCATGCGCCCCGCCAAGCAGGCCGAGTCCCTGCACGGCTGCGAGTCGCACCGCCACATCGCGGCTGCGGGCCAACGCCAACAGATCGGGCAGATGATCCCGTAGATCGAGCTGACACACGATGCGGCACAAGTGACTCGCGCGCGGTCCCTCTTGCGGCCAGGCCCGATGCAGCAACTCGTCGAGTTCGCGCCGGGCCGCTTGGGGGGCTTCGCGGGCCACGTCTACGATCGCGGACGCGGCCTGCTCCCCCAGCGCCCCATCGTCGGCGCACCGGCGGAACAACGACCCGATCGCCTCGTGCAGCTCCAGCCGCCGCACGGCTTCGATGGCCGCCGCGGCGATTGTCGGGTCCTCGTGCTCGAGATAACGAATGACGCCCTGCGCCAGGCCCGGATCGACGCACGAGCGACGCATGCCGCCAATCAGGGTCAACGCGGCCCCCGTGGTCGCGAGATCGCCCGCGGCCAACGCCCGCTCCAACGGCTCGCTCGCCACACAACCCAGCCGCGAGACCAGCACGACGGCGCGCTCGGCCACCCATGGATCGGCGACCAAGGGCATCAACCGCGACAGCGCGCCCACATCTCGGGCCCGCACCGCCAGCGTGATCGCGGCGCGAGACACCGCCGCGTCGCGGTCGTCGAACAACTCGTACACGCCCGACCAAGCCGACGCCGGCAACGCCAGACGAGCCGTCGCATCACCGTCGGATTCCTCCCCGGCCAGGTCGGCCCACAGCGCAGCGGCGGCCTTGACCGCCTCGGCGCGAACCCCCGCCGAGCGATGCACACACAAGCCTCCCAACACACCCAGCGCAGCTGGGTCGCGCGAGCTTCCCAACAAGGCCACTCCGCACCGACACGTCAGCGGATCTTCGAGGTAAGGCTCGATCGTCGCCAGCGCAAGCCGAGCTCGACTTTGGCGCAGACCGTCGAGCACGAACAGCCGCAACACTTCGCCGGCCTCGCGGAGCATCGCCACTAAGCAGCGCTGCGCCGCGTCTCCGCCGATCTCGCCCAGCCCGGTGGCTGCGGCCGCCCGTACGTTGGCGTCCTCGGCTGCGTCTTGAAGCAACCCACCGAGCAAGAGGACCTCATCCGCCCCTCCGAGCGTGCCGATCAAATCGACGAGGGCCCGCCGACCGGCCCCAGACCGCTGGTCGAAGCGCTCGAGCACAAACGGCAACGCGCCGCGTCCGAGGCGGGCCAGCGTCTCGTGGCAGGTTGCGCGAGCGTCGACGGTACTGGGCTCGACCACGCCTTGCACCAGTCGCCGAGCCAAGGAAGCGAACTCGGAACCGGTGCCGGGCAGCTGCGTGGCGAGGTGGACCAACTGTTCGGCGGCTCGCTTGCGGTCGATCCACTGCGCGGATGCGAACTGCCCGATGAGCTCGTCGAGATGCGCCGCGTCAACGCTTCGCGCCGGTTCAGCCATCGCTCACCTCGCTCATCTCGCTGGGCGCACGGGCCAAGCTTTCGAGATCCAGCAAAAACACAATGCGCTCCCCCGACTTGCAAACGCCTGAGAACTCCACGCTCGCGTCAGATGGCAGCCCGGTGGCCAAGGCGGGGGCCGGATTGACCGCCGACTGGGGAACACGAAGCTCTCCGAGCACCCGATCGACGCGCAAGCCCAGGATACGCCCATAGACCGCGACGATGATCAACTTGTTGAGCCGTTCGAGCAGGGGGTCGATCTCCACGCCGAAGCGCTTGCGCAGGTCCATGATCGGTAAGATGACCCCCCGCAGCTCGATCACCCCGTCGATCGAGTCCGGCGCGCGCGGGATGGGGTGGACCGTGTGGGGCTTGGCCTGGATCACTTCTTTGATCCGCATCATGTCCACCCCGTACACCCCGTCACCGACGCAAAAGCCCGCGATCTTGAGCACGTCGCGATCCTCTTCGTCTTCCTCGCCCCAGTGCGGCGACGTGTGATCCCAAGTTCGCCCGGCTTCTGAGAAGCGCTGGCTCATAACACGCGACCTCCGCGGGCCCGAGGGCGAAAGCTCGGGGCAACGAACTCTCGCGCTGCGAGAACCGTCGTCAGATCCAAGATGATCATGATCTTGCCGTCGTAGCGACCGAGCGCTCGAATGTAGTCCGCTCGGGTACTGCCGATCCCGCCGGGTGCGGCTTCCAAGCCCTGCGTCGCCACCTCGGAGACTTCGAGGACCTCCTCGACGAACAACCCGTAGTGCTCGTCCGCCAAGGTGGCGATGAGAATCCGAGCCGCGCGGCCGATCTGGCACGGCCCCACGCCCAACCGAACCGCGAGGTCGATGACCGGCAGGACCGTGCCACGAACGTTGCCAATGCCGAGCACGAAACTCGCAGACCGTGGGACAGGAGTCAGGGGGAAGGCCTTTGAGATCTCGCTGACGTCTCCGATCGGCAACGCGTAGATCTCGGCGCCCATGCGAAACGCGACGTAACGGTTGGAGTCTTCTCGCGCCGGCCGCTGGTAGCCGTGTTCGTAGTCGTCCTCGGTGGCCAGGGAGTGACCCACCTCCGACAAGGTGTCGAGCAGGTTACGCGATGGACCGGACATTTTCTTCGTCTCGCGTCGTGGGGCTGAGGCCGTCTGCGCTGATCGCCTCGGCGACGATGGTGGCGACGTCCAGCAGTAACACCGTGCGGTTGGCGTCGAGTTCGGTCGCGCCTGCGATACCCGGAATCTGCCGCAGCACGGTCCCCAGGGGCTTGATCACCACGTCTTGCTGCCCCAACAGTTCGTCCACAACCAATCCCACGCGATGCTGGGCCAAGCCGACCACAACCACGTAGATATAGCCGTGTTCGCGCTCGTGACTGCGATCGAGCTCGAACAGGGCCGCCAGATCGATGAGCGGCAGCGTGCGACCCCGCAGTGAGACGACCGCGTGTCCCTCGACAGTGTCAATGTCGTCGTCCTCGACCATGATCGACTCCAACACGGAGTTGAGGGGGACACAAAAGGTCTGTCCCGCGGTCTCGATGACCAAGGCTTGGATGATTGCCAACGTCACCGGCAGCGCGATGGAAAACCCGGTCCCGCGGCCCGGCTGGCTCCGCACATCGATCATGCCGCTGAGGCGGGCGATGTTGGTCTTGACCACATCCATGCCCACCCCGCGACCACTGACCGAAGTGGCCTGGTCTCGGGTGGAAAAACCCGGGAGGAAGATGAGATTGATCGCCTGCTCGGGGGTCAACTCGACCGCCTCGTCCTCGGTCAACAAGCCCTTGCGCACGCTGGTATCGCGAATGTGCTGCCATTCGATGCCGCGCCCGTCGTCTTCGATCTCGATAATGACGCGGTTGCCCTTTTGGTAGGCCAACAGCTCGATGGTTCCCCGGGCCGGCTTGCCCGCGGCCAAGCGGTCCTCGGGGGCCTCGATGCCGTGATCGATCGCGTTGCGGACCATATGCATCAGCGGATCGCTCAGCTCTTCGACGATCCGCTTGTCGAGTTCGGTCTCGGCCCCGGAGATGGCCAATCGGACGTCCTTGCCGGACTCGCGACCGATCTTGCGCACGATCCGAGCCAGCTTGTCGAACACCTGCCCCAGCGGCACCATCCGCACCTCCAAGATGCCCTGCTGCAGCAAGGTGAGCTTGCGACTCATCGTGCGTAGCTGATCTTTGAACTCGCGGGCTATGCCACGGGCCTGGTCTCGCGCCCGCAGTCGATCCAGCACGGTGTGCAGGTTGGCCTCGACCAAGGCAAGCTCGCCTACCAGGTTCATCAGCACGTCGAGCCGCCGTAGATCCACTCGAACGGTCTGGCTCAAACTGCGAAGACTGACGTCAGGTTGGGCGTGCGCGGCCGCCCCATCGTCTTCGTCCGAGCGTTCCCCCGCCGCAACCGGGGCTGACTCGCCGCCGGGCACCGCAGGGCCGTGATTCGCCGCGGACCCGGGCGTACCCGATGAGTTGGGGTCTGGTGGCGTCGGGGCCGAATGGGCGGTCTCAGTGAGGGCCGGATCGGCGGTGCCTTGCGCCGCAGACGTGACCGTGGACCCATCCGCCGCCTCGGTCGGAGCATCGGACGGGGGACTGCCCGGCTCGCGGAGCAAGGCGACCTCGACATCTTGGTCGGCCAAATCGGCCGCGAGCGCATCCAGGTCGACGTCGGCGCCGACCAGGATATCCATCTCGATGCGATCGTCGGCGGCCGCGTCGACACTCGGCAAGTACGTGATCACTTCCCCACACGCCGAGAGCTTGTCTTTGAGAGCCTCGATGCCGACGTCGATGACGGACAGTTCGAATTTGGCCCGCACGCGGTAGATGCCTCGGCCCCGCCGCACGTTTTCTCGGAGGCGGTGCTCCTCGTACTCCGTGAGCACGCCCGCCATCGCGGGATCGAGCCAATCCAACGCACCACGGGTCTCCGGCGCGTCCGACCCTCGGGCCTGCAGCTGATTGAGGCGGCTCAGCAGCGGCCCGGTCTCGTAGGCCTCCGCGCGCGGGTCGGCCACGACGGCCAGC
>QKPP01000312.1 GCA_006508105.1 Myxococcales bacterium FL481
TCATCGTCATCATCGTCATCATCGTCATCATCGTCATCATCGTCATCATCGCCCTCATGCCCAAACTCCTCGGCGACGTGACGCATACTCACCAGAAACGCCGCGTAGTTTTCCTCGGCGTTTGGCAGGATGGCACTGGCCGGCAGCTCAAATCCCGGACCTCGCATCTCGACCAGCCATGACATCGCTTGGGGTCCGCCTGCGTCGTCCCCCGCGAACCAGTCCACACTGAGGCCGCCGGCCCGCAGTGCCGACCTGCAGGTCCCATAGTCTTGGCCGTGCGCCGCGTTGATGGCGTCCGCCATTTCGCTCGCCCAGGCCCGATGCTCAGAGTTGTGGTGTGGAGTCTCGTTCGAGATGAAAAACGGGCACATGACCTGCTCAAACGGAGTGTGCCAGTCGGTGAAGCCCACGAGATTAAGCTCCGCCACGAAGTCGCGAACCGACGCCGTCTCCGGCTCGGAGAAAGCGGACTCCCCGGGAAAGTTCGAACTGCTCTGGTTGCCCCCTCCCTCCCAGTCCTTGCCCCAGTTGCGATTGAGATCCACGCCGTACCCGCCACGACGATTCTTGCGCCACAACCGATCATGCGTCCAACTGTAGACATATCCGTCGGGGTTTAACACCGGCACGATGAACACTCGCAGTCGATCAAGAATGAATGTCACGTCCTCGTCCTCGCCGTAGTCGCGGACCAGTCGATCGGCGAAGTACGTCGTGGTCATCGGAGAGAGCCATTCTCGGGCGTGCATCGTGCCAATGTGATAGACGGCCGGCTTGTCCGTGCCTTTTCCCCGAATCTCAATCGAACGGATCGAGCGGTCCTCGAGCGACGGCGATTGCTCGTGAAGCCGGACGCGATCGGGCTCAAGGGCGGCTAGCTCGTCGAGATGAGACAGGATGGCCTCGAATTCTTGGTAGTCGGAGAAGAACTCGGCGCCCCGCTGCTCACGGTTGGCCAGCAAGCGGACTCGCTCGGCGTCGATCTCCACTTGGATATCCGGGCTGATGACGCGGTAATCGACGAACCCCAGCGACTCCCAGCGTTCCAAGCCGCCGGGCGGAAGCAAAAACTGAACCGCGCCCAGCCCGGCATGGTCGCTGAACAACTGCGCGGACAGACGCTCGGCCTGGTCGAGCTGCGAGTTTGACTCGATCTCCGCGACCACCAACGAGTAGCCGTCATAGCGAACCATCTCGCTTGGGGGACTGACGGCACCGGGCGCGGCCGGCCCTGGCCCCGCGAGAAACAATAGAAACAAAGACCCGATCACACCGCAGCGTACCTGCCTGCGGCGGCCACCTGGGGGCCCCGCGTGCCCTCACGGGCCACCCATGCAGAACTTATTGAATGCGTTCGCCGCCTCGTTGCAAACACCCATCACCCCAAGTGCTTGCCGTGGGCTGCACCAACCGGATCGCTCATTTTTCCTGTTCGATCGCCTCATCAATCGAGGCGAAGACCGATCCAACGTCGGCCGCGCATGCACGCTCGCCCGGCCCGGTCGCGCGTCGGATCGACCCGCGACGCTTGGGACGCGTCCTCCCGCGGAGTGGCTCTGGCCGCGTCTCGCGGCTGCGGCCGCGGCTGGTCTCGCCGCTCGGAGCTGGCCCGGTGCCCGAAGCGTCCGGATGATGGGGCCCGGTCTCAGACCGTATCAGGGGCACGATTCGACGCTATGGCCCCAGGGGCGGCCGAGTTGCCCGCGTCGCGGGCTAGGTCGTGCTGCGCGCTCGAACTGCGGTCGCCGTGGTCGAGTACAGCAGCCCCAAGCCGACAAGCAGCGCCGCGAACCCCACCAAACCGCCGAGAAACGGAATCGCCCGCAAAATCGCCAGGGCGACCACGCCTAGCGCCAAGACTGGAGCGAATTCCCCGGTCCGCGTCGGCGCTCGCTTGAGCACGCGCAGCGCCACGACGCCGGCGACGACGATTTGCGCCAGATACACCGCCAGGGCGTACGCCCCAAACACGATCACGCCCAAGGGAATGCCGATCACCGTCAGTAACAACACCACGCCGGCCACCGGCGGCACGACCAGCAAGACCAGCCCGGTACCGGCCAGACGAAACCACCGCGAGGGCTCGATGGTCCGGACAAACAGCCGTGGTGCGACGACAAACAGCAGCAAGCCGACGAAGAACGAGGCCACGACGCGAACCAGCTGCCACACAAAGTAGCCGACCCCCGTGTAGTCTTCCCCGGGGTGCTCCGACGGCTGGTACACGTCCACCCTTCGTTCGCCTCCGATCTCGGTGCCCTCGCCCACCCGCAGGCCGTCCGCCGCTTCGGTGAACGCGACGAGATCCCCGCCAATGCGCGACTGGTCCGCTATCTCGCCGGTGGACAGGTTGACCTTCACGTCGCGCCCCACCGAGCCGACCAGCGTCATCTTCTTCGCCGCCACGGTCAGATCGCGACCCACGGTTCCCTCTTGTCGCCAACGCTCAGCCGCCGCGAACAGGTCGCCTTGGACCTCTCCGCCGGAGATCAATGTCAACGACTCGCCGGCGAGATAGGCGTTGTCCGCCACCGACCCGCCCAAGCGCAAGGACCGACCGGCCCAATGCAGAGTACCGGCAACGGCACCCACGAGCTCGAGCTTTGCACTGGCGGCCGTGACGTTGCCCTCGACCGTGCCGCGAATGACCACACGTTCTCCTGCGACGAACAGATCGCCATCCACGCGACCGTCGATTTCCACCACGCTCCCGGAGACGAACATGGTCGAACCGACCACCTCGTCTGCCGCGACCCGTACCTGGTCCCCGCTGCGAAACTCGGCGGCCGCGACGGGCCCCGACCACGCGAAGACACACAACCCGAGGCCGAACCAAACCGCTGCGGATCCACGGCGGCGTGCGGCCCAACCCGCGGTGGCGAGCAAGAAGGCCAACGCTCCAACGATCGACGGTACCAACATATCAACTCCGTAGATGGGTACGCCCGACGCGTTGTCGAGCAGAGGTGACGAGTTTGCCCCTGGCGAACCCGACCGTTTGCGGCCAGTCACCGCGGAACCAGATGCCATCCATGGTGGGCTCCCCCCTGCCCTGCGCCGCCCGCAACATTGACGCATCGCCGCGCCAGCTTTGCATCGCTGCGCGCGGGTTTCAGTCAATCGACCGGGTCGACGACCTTGTCACCACGCGCCGTCCGGTCGCGCGGCACCGCGTACCAGGCGAGCGGCCAAACCACCTCAGTCTTCCAGTCGCGCGGGTCGGGCACCGTCCCGGGGTCCGTGAGATACACCTCCCAGGGCGCGCCGTTGGGTCGTCGCTCGTTCGCGGCCATCCAGCGTTCCACCGCGGCGTAGGCCTCGCGAAGACGGTATTAGGGTCCACTCCACGCCGCAGCTCGCGAAACGCGGTGGCCATGACCGCCGGTTCCTCCCGACCACGGTGGGCCGGACGCTTGAGCCTTCTTGTAGACTTCGCAGATCGAGCGATACGGCTACCCAGCGCGACGGGACGACCGCGTGCCGGGCTTCTTCGCGTCCTTGCGGGCTTGGTAGTACTTCAAGAACCGATAGATCGTCTTGCCCTGGTCGGGGGAGATGCCGCTGCCCGGCTTGTTCATCATCTTCTTGATGTAGGCCTTCCAGTTCTCGGCGGTCAGATCGGTGTTGATCGCTCGCGCGAGCGGATGACAGCGCCCGCAGCTGGCCGCGAACACTTTGTAAGCAGCCTGGATTTCCGCCGGGTACGCGCTGACATCCACCGAGTTCGGCCCCCGATCTCGATCGTTCGTACGAACGGTTTCGGAGCTGACGATGCCCGCTTCACCCACGGTGTCGCGGGCGACGGCAACGTCGGGGATCAGACTGACGACCAGGCCCGCAAGGCCCACGGCCACGCCCACGTACAACAAGGCCAACTTCCCGTTCATAGCAGCTCCTGACGCAACGGACCCGAGGGTTCCATGCCATCGCAGATTTGTACTCCGGCGCTTCGCCATCAAGCGCACATCTTACCGCTCCCCGCCCGCCGCGGCGCGGGCGCCCACGCCCGGCTAGTCAGGCGGCGCTCCTGCGGCGATCCATGCCCGAATCCACCCGACCGCCTCGTCCGGCGGGGTCGGCTGCCCCGCCGGCGGCATCACCCCGTCGGCGACCACGGCCAGCAGCCGCGACGCGTCCGGGTCGCCGGGCACCACCACCCCGGACGCGAGCACGCCCGCGTGACCGGAGAGATCGACGCCACCGCTGGGGGAAGACCCGTTGTGACAGCGCACGCAGTACTCCGACACCACCGGCTCGATGGTCGCGGACCAACTCGTCGGTTGGCTCCCGTCGGGTGGTGCGGCTGGGTCGCCGCCGGTGACCGCAACCTCGTCTTCGTCGACTCGGACATCGCAACCGTACGCGATGCACCCCACCAGGCCCAGGACCCCGAGCCCTGCGCCTCGCACACGGTCCCGACGCGCGGGACCGCGGCCTCCGAACTGGGCCCTGTTCTGCTTCATGGTCGAACTCTCCGTTGTTGCCCTTGTTGCAGCTGACCGAGTGCCTGCGCGTACGTCAGCAGATCCGACACGTCATCGTGACGCAGGTTGATGGCCCGAGCCGACGGCATCGACCCGTCGGGCTGCCCAAGGCGCACTTTGTGGACGAAACGTCCCGGCTCCTCGAGCCCCACATCACCGATGCCGCGCCAGCCGACCTCTCCTTCAGCCAGGTTGATCTGTCGGCCATCGTCGCCATGGCATCCCACGCAGTGCATCTCGAAGCGGCTCTGTCCGCGGGCGGCCACTCCGTGGGCGATCCCGGGACCGTGCACGAACTCGTCGCGATGGACCGTCCCCTCGCGCACGAACTTGACGACGTCCGCGATGTCTTGGTTCGAAAGCACTGGCGTGAAGGTGTGACCCGGGCCACCTTCCGCGATCACCTCGAACAACTCGCCCACGTCTCGCTTTCGGGCCGACCACACCCCGGGGAATCCCGTGCGATGGCTGTTGCGACCGTACTCCCCCGCTTCGCCCAGATAGTCCCAGCCGTGGCACTCCGCGCAGCGCCACGTGTCGGCGCCTCGGCGCTGGTTGGCGGCGGGGTTGTCTAGGTACAGCGGATTGTCCACGGGCAAACTCGACGCCGATTGCAACAGCGCCCCCGTCCCGTCGACGACCGCTACCGCTCCGGGTTCGACGGGCTCGCGCACATCCGGCACCTCCCAGAAGCGATCCCAAAGCAGTCCACCCCGGACCGCGTCGGCGCGCTCGACCAGATACTCCGCGTGATGGTCGTCGGCCAGGCACCCGAGTGTCGCCGTCGCGGCAACGACCGCCACCACGCCCGGAAGGCGACCCAAGACTTCGACCCGCAACGTCAAGGCCATAGAGGGTCCTAGAACACCAGTACCGTCTGCAAGGACGCGCGATGAGCCATCGGCACGCCAAACCCGTGTTGCCAGTTTCCGTACTCGGCCTTGACCTGCAAAAACCCAGCAACCGTGACAAACGCCCCGCCGAGATGACGCAGCGCGTTTTCCTCGACATCGACGAACCCCTCGTCAAACCGAGTCCGCGGGGTGCGCTGCCGTACGAGATCGAGCTGGTAGTACAGTCCGTAGCCCGGTCGAACCTCACCCGAGAGCGTCAGATACCCCGCTTCGAAGCGCTCGTCACCGCGGCGCAGCTCCTCGTTGGGGACGATCTCTCGGTGCATATTCGCGTACTCGACCCGCAGCGTCATGCGTCGCCCCGCCTCGTTACCCAGGCTCACATACCCGTCGGCCCCCCACATGACCTGGTCCAAGCCCTTGCCCGACACGGGATCGTCCTCGTAGTCGTTGCTCAACACCGAACCGCCCACACCCGCTTGCAGATACAACCGGTGAAGACCGACCTCGGCCCGCCCACCGAACTGTTTGCCGCGATTGTTGTCGTCCCAGTGGCGCGCCATGTCGTTGGACGTGGCGCGCAAACCGTTCGTCAGGTAGGCCGCATACGACAACTGCACGGGGCCCCACCAGGCATTGCCGCCAACTTGGACACCCACGTCCTCGCGCGGCGTGAACATGATCCCGTCGGGGGTCCCGAGCGGGAAGCGAACCGGCCGATCCTCGTGACTCGCGTACGCGATCGGACGCGAGACGGGCAGGTAGATGCCCGGCAAGCTGCGGAGGTTGAACTGGCCGAACGGCAGCAGGAAGCGGCCCGCGGTGACCTGCAGCGTGGGAGCCACGGTGTAGACGAAATTGGCCGTGATCACCGAAAACGCGTTCATGTGGGTGATGCACGGCATGATTTCCCAGGCGAGGGCCGAGGTCAGGTCACCTGCGAACTTGAGATGCGTATGCTCGATCTGGAAGGTCAGACCATCCTCGATCGGCGTTCCGTCCGGCAGTCGATCCTTGTCGAAGAACGTCGCGCGCGCGGAGGCCTGCAACACGCCGCTGATTTTGACGGTGCGATCGAGCTCCCCCGCCTCGTCCTCCCAGTCGTCCGTGTCGTCCCAGTCGTCGACACTCGTGTCGACGCCGACCTCCGCGACAGGCGGCGCGTCGGCGAGCGCCCCACCGGGCGTCGAGTCCGTCGCGGGAGGGACTGCGGTCGACGCCCCCGCGCTGGCGCCCCCATCGGGAACATCACCACGCGCCGGGGCTGGCCCCGCGACATCGCCGGCACGGACGGGCCCCGGCAAAGCGTCCGACGGGCCCACCGCGGCGCCGGGGGATGGCTCTGAGCGAGTCGCGGATCCGTCAGTCGATGCGTCGACTGCCGCCGCGTTGCCGTTCGGTGGCGAAATCGAGCCGGCCCCGGCCGGTCCCACCGGCGCGGCCGGTTCGCCTGGTGTCTCGGCCCGACCTGGCGATCGCGAGTCGGCGCCGGGTCCCGCCGGCGCCACCGGGGCGCGCGGCATCTCGGCCCGACCTGGAGATTCGGCGTCGGCACCGGGTCCCGCCGGCGCCGCCGGGTCGCGTGACGTCTCGGCCGGACGCGGTGATACCGAGTCGGTGCCGGGTCCGGCTGGCGGGGCCAGGTCGCGTGGCACCTCGGCCGGCCCTGGCGACCTCGAGTCGACGCCGGATCCGGCCGGCGCCGCCGGGTCACGCGGCGTCTCGGCCGGTCCGGCCCACCTCGAGTCGGCACCGGGTCCGACCGACGGGGCCTGGTAGCGGGGCTTCTCGGCTGGCCCTGGCGACTCCGGGCCGAAAGGACGTCCGCTCGGATCCGCTGCTCCGGCACGAGCGGTCGACGCCGCGACGCAGCCGGACGCGACGACAACCGCCGGGAGAGACCGGAGGAGGGAACGATCCCGGCGCAAAGACAGCCCGCACACCATCGGCCGCAGCGTACGGCCAGGCACCCGGCCGCGACAACACTCTTCCCCGCTGCACCGCCACAGACGCGAGGGGCAGACCTCGCCGCCTCTTCGATCCGAGTTGGGATGCAAGATCCCCCCCGCTCGCGTCCTCCGAGCGATGGATACCTTGCGGCACCGATGCGGCCCAAGTCGGCCGTTGGATCAGCCCCTTGACGCCTGTCGGTGATCGGGCGATCCGAACGGGGTCGAAGATGCCGCGAGTCGACGATCCCCTCTGCCGCCCGCTGCGGTCACCAGTCCCCTGGCGGCTCGCGCTCGTAGTCGCCTTTCTGCTGATCCGTTGCGACGCCGAGCCGGATCCGGACCCCGGCACGGCCACCGGGGAACGACCGGACGGCGTGCCGTTCTTCGCCAAGACCGTACTCGTGACCCTCGACGGCGTGCCCGTGAGCAACGCCACCGTGATCCAAGGTGGCGGCGAAGCACGCTGGCTCACCGGGCCAGACGGACTCGCCGAGGTGATCGTCGATACGAGCATTCGGGGCGAATGGCATCTGGTGGCCTCGCATCCCCACGCACGGACCCAAGTCCGCGCCGGTAGCAAGCCGATCGCCATCGACGAGCCGAACCCCATCGTCATCGCGCTCACCAGCGTCGCCCCCGGTGACAACGAAGCCTACGTGTTCCAACACCCCGGCACGCCGCAGCTGTGGGAGTCGACGGAGTACTGCTCGCACTGCCACGGCACGATGACCGACGGCTGGTACACGTCGGCGCATCGCTCCTCCGCGTCCAACCCGGCCGTGCAAGACCTGTACATCGGCACAGCCACCGCCGCTCGGACCCCGGCCGCATGCGACGTGATCGGGGGCCGCTGGGCCAAAGGCCCCGCCCCCGGCACCGGTGAGACCGCCATGCGTTGCTTCCTCGGCCAAGGCGTACTCCCCGACCTCAACCCCGCCGGGACTGCGGCCGACCAGCGTCGCTTCGGCGCCTGCGCGGACTGCCACGCCCCCGGCATCGACGGCCGCGCGGGCGGTCGGGACCTACTCGACGCCGTGGGCGTGGCCTACGACTACGGGATCCACTGCGATGTCTGCCACAAAATCGAGTCGGTCGACATGAACGCGTCAGCCGGCGTGGCGGGCCGGCTGCGACTCCAACGCCCCAGTGAGCCCGCACTGACTCAACCCTGGCTTCCGCTGAGCTTCGGCCCCTACTACGACGTGCCCACCGCGGCGATGGGATCCGTGCCTCGAGACCATTTCCGTAGATCTGAGTTTTGCGGCGGATGCCACGAACTCGAACAAACCGCCCTGCTCCCGGGCCAAGACATCGATCCAATCCGCTGGCCCACGCGCCAGATCCCGATCCACAGTACGTACCGCGAGTGGCGAGATGACTACGCTCGACCGGAGGTGACCTGCTCGCAGTGCCACATGACGGTGGCCTTCGATGTCACGAACTCGGGCGACCTCCAGCTCATCGAGCAGACCAACCCCAACGTGGTGCCAGGACCCGTCGTCGGATGGGAGCGGCCCGTCGGAGAGGTCCGCACGCACGAATGGAAAGGCCCCCGGGCGCGAGACTGGCCGGCCCTCGACGCCGTGTTGCGCGTCGACTTGGAGACGTTCGAACAAGACGACGGCCTGTGGGTGCACGCGACCGTCGAGAACGTCGGGGCAGGTCACGCGGTACCAACCGGCGAGCCCATGCGGTCGGTGGTGTTGTCGGTCACGGCCAGCTGCGATGGCGAACCGCTGCCGGCCACCGGGGGCGATGTGGTCCCCGATTTCGGTGGCGCCCGCGCCCACAAGACCGCCGGCGAGGATTGGACCCGATGGCCGACAGCACGTCGTGGCGACGTGGTCCGCGTGGTGCGACGCCACGCCGAATGGCACGACTACGTCGGTCACGGGCCGTTTGGCGACGGGCGCTTCGCGGCCCCGGAAAAAGGCATGCCGCGCGAGGGCTATGTCGGCCAGGCCCAAGTGGTGTTCGTGGGTGCCGACGGGCGCGTCGGGTTCGATCGCTCGTTGCCACCGGGTGACGTGGCGTACCTCGGCGACGCCCACCCGGGACGAACCCCCGGCGACCACTCGCCGACAGCGCTCGCGGGTGCCCCCGGCTTTGGCTTCGCGCGGGTGCTGACCGATGCCGAAGGTCACCGCATGGTCCCGCACTTTGTCGCGACGGACGTCGAGTCAGACAATCGCCTCCTGCCGCGGCAACCCTGGACGAGTCGGCATCGCTTCGCCGGCGGTTGTGACGAACCCGTCATCCGAGCCCGTGCCGCCTTGCGAGCGTTCCCGCGAGATCTGGCGCATCAAAGGGGATGGATCGAGCGTGAGGTCGTCCTCGTTGACCTGCGTCGCGAGCCCGAACGAAACGGACGGCGACGCCCGCCGCTGCGCGAACCGGCGACGAGCGCCCACAAGAAAACCGCGGAAGGCTGACCCGAGCTGGGTCGCCCTCCGCGGCTGTCGAGTCGGACGAACGAGAGTTAGGCCGGCTCGGCGAGCAGCGCACGGCCGTCGCTACGCACTTCGACGTCGAACTCCACGCCGGCGAACTCGAACCACACCTCGTTCAAGCCCATCGCGCTAGGACGGATGCTCTTCTCGACTTTGGGGCGCCCCGGAGCGGCCTCGAAGTGAGGGAACATGGTGTAGAGAGCATCGATCACGGCGTAAGGCACGTCGCCCTCGTACACCTCGACCTCAAGCTCGATGACGCGAGCATCGGCGGTCACGTCCACCTCGACAAGCTTGCCACCGCGGGTCTTCGCCAGGATCTCCCAGACGGGTTGGACTTCGTCTTTGTCGAGGGCGGCCTCAAGGAGGACCGAGCGACCCTCGAACACTTTGAGTGCGACTTCGGCGGTGTGAAGCACGTCTTTGGGGACGTCAGCCAACGGCACGGACTCGCTACCGGCAGTCGGGGCTTCGACCGAGCCAAAACGACGAGTGGGGTTCTTGGCCGCGCCGGCGTCGGCCGACAGACCAAGCACGGCAACGCTGAGCATCGAACAAAGGACAGCCGAACGATTGAACATAGAGGATTTCATTGTCTTTTCTCCGTTCGCGGTCTCAACCGCCTACCCAGGATGGAATCTCAACATCTCGGCCGCGCGACGAGGATGTTACAACGCCCCCAGCTATCCATTTAACAGTGTCACACATGAAGTGACCATAAATATGTACAAACTACAAACCGCACAGCCACACGAATGTCATTCCCAAGACTGTTCTCAGTCGTGCCCAGGACGTATCGCCGATGCAACGCGTCCGTCACCCGGTCCGGGATCAACGACCGACCGAACGAGACCCGCGCGATGACCTCCGCCGCGACGCGGCCCCGCCGGCCGAGTGAGCCGTCGCGCGCCACCCCGCCGCCGAGTCAGCCCTTGATCAGCGCGGTCGCCCGGTCAGCTTGGCCCACATTCGCCCGGGAAGGGTCGCAAGAACCTTCGCGTCCGGGTAGGAGAGCCAGGACAATCCAGCCGTGTACGCCCAAAACCCGCCGGCGACGATGACGGCCAGGCCCACGGGCACCACGACCGAGCGCGGCACTTGATCGGACGCGAGGACCGGCTCCACCACGCCGTACCACCAGCCCCAGGCCGCGGCACCGAGGGCGGCGTTGCTCAACAGCAACGCCCCCGCGTGGCGCCAGCGACCGGGGAGCGGTCCGACGACCCGCCGCAGCCCCACGCGCAACACGGCGTAGTTGGCCATCGCCCCCAGCCCGGTGCCTAGCGCGAGTCCCGGCGCCCCCAACTGCCGGTACGTCAGCGCGTTGAACGTCAGATTGACGGCCACGGCGGCCAACGAGCCCCACAACGGGATCCGCGGCCGCTCCAGTCCGTAGAAGACCGGCGCGAGGATCTTCACCAGGCCGTACGGCACCAAGGCCACGGCGTAGCCACGCAAGACGGCGGCCGTCGCCAACGTCTCGACCCGCCCGAATGCCCCGCGCTCGTACACGATCTCGATGATCGGGTCAGCCAGCACGAACAGGCCCACAGCGCTCCCCATCATGAGCATCCACACCGCGCGCGTCCCTTCTGCGGTCGAATTGAGTAGGGCGGCGCGATCGTTTCGCGCTGCATCTTCGGACACCCGTGTTGTGGTGACCGTGGCCAGCGCGACGCTAAACAACCCGACGGGTAAATAGAACAGACGAAACGCGTAGCTAAGCTGCGACAACGGGCCGTCCCCCAACTGGCCCGCGAAGCGAGTGTTGACGAACAAGTTGATCTGGACGGCCGCGAGGCCAAAAATCGCCGGACCCATCAACGTCAAAATGCGACGCACGCCCGGATGGGACCCAATGCCCCGCAAACGCGGCCACGGGCGATAGCCTAAGCGCCACAACAAGGGCAATTGGAACCCGGCCTGACACACGCCCGCCCCGACGGTGCCCGCGCTCCACGCCAAGATCGCCCGTTCGATGCTCATCCCCGCGGCCAACAGACTCAGACCCACCGCCAAACTCGCCAGGTTGAACACCGCCGGGGCAAACGCGGGCACCATGAACTTGCGTTGGGCGTTGAGCATGCCCATCCAAACCGCGGACAAGCTGACCAGCGACAGCATGGGCAGCAAGATCCGTGTCAGCAACGTGGCCAACTCGAGCTTGCTCGCCGCGTCGCCGGATCCCACGAATCCCGCGGCGATGGCATCCACGAGTTGCTCGGCGAAGATCACACCAAGCGCTACGATGGTCCCGGTGCTGACCAACACGCCCGCCACCACGAGATTGCCCAAGCGGTGGGCCGCCTGGCGATCGCCGCTGACGAGCGTCGACGTGAACGTCGGGACGAACGCACTCGACAGCGCTCCCTCGGCGAACAGGTCGCGCAGTAGATTGGGAATGCGGTAGGCCACGTGATAGGCGTCCGCCACGATTCCGCTGCCAAAGAGGGAAGCGAAGATGGCGTCACGCGCGAGGCCCAACACCCGGGAGGCCGCGACCGCCAACGAAAGCCGACCCGAGCTACGAAGCGTGTCTCCCATACGTGCCCCCACGTTTGCCACGACGCGCGCCCAGGTCGAAATCGTCCGCTGGTTGAGACGAGCCGAGTGGCGACACCGGTAGCCGCCGCCACTGTTGTTTCCACGATCGCGGGCGCGCTAGCGAGCCCGCGTCAGTAGAATACTTGTTTAGTATCATACACTTGGGTGATCCTGCCGAGCTGGCACACAAGTCGCTTAGGGACCGGGCGCTAACTGAGCATGCAGGAAGACTTCGCCATGGACGTCATCGCTACCCTTACCCCCATGATTGTTCTGTTTGTCGGCGGCTGGAGCCTGTTCTCTTCGGGGTACTCCTTCGACTTGCGCGCGAAAAGCCGCCAGATGCGGATGCCGAACGGGCGCCGCAACACGGATCGCACGCGACCGATGCCGTCGCTGCGCTGAACCAAAACGTGCCGCCGCGGCGTGGCGCCCAGCACCGGCGCCACGCCCAGCTAGCGCGGCCACCCACCCCCGAGCTGGAGACGCCGGGCCGCGGCCTGGGCGGCCGCGAACGCACGCAACCCCTTCGACCGCATCACCCCGGGCTCAACGGCCGGGCCAGCGCACCTCCACCAGCACCAATCCCTCGGCCGGCGCCGTTCGCCCAGCCAGGTGGCGCTCGCTGCCGCGAAGCAACGGCGCGATGCCATCCGGAAGACGATTCCCCCAGCCAACCTCGACCAAGGTGCCCACCATGATTCGGACCATGCGCTTGAGGAACGCGTCGCCGTGGACGTCTACGTGCAGTTCGCACGCATCGGGCCACGCCGCCAACGGATGGACCAGCGGGTGGGACGTGATCTCAACCGCGGTCACCCGGCGGATGGTGGTGGTCGCCTGGCAATCCGCGGCCCGAAACGCTGCGAAGTCGTGCTCGCCCACGAAGGCCGCCGCGGCCCGCCGCATGGCCGCGACATCGACGTCCCTGGCCAGCGGCCACACGTAGCGTCGCGTCAGCGGGTCGGCCACCGGTGCGAGGTGGATGCGGTAGCGGTAGTGTTTGCCCGCGTTGGCGAAGCGAGGTTGCACCGGCTGTCCGTCGTCACCCGCTTCGCCCCACACGTCCCGCGCTACGAGATCGGGCGGGAGCTTGCCGGCCAACGCTCGGCGCAGCCCCGCGTCGGGGATGGCAAACGGCGGATCAAACGCGATGACCTGCCCCAGCGCGTGCACGCCCGCGTCGGTCCGACTCGCTCCGCGAGTGAGCACCGGCAAGCGATAGATGGCCTGCAGAGCCGCCTCTAGCTCACCTTGAACCGTGCGCAACCCGGGTTGACGCGCAAAGCCGTGAAAGCCGCCCCCATCGTACGCGACACGCAACAAAGTGCTGATCATCGGCCCCCGGGCCATGCGCTCCCGCTTGGTCGCGGCAGGTGCTAGGTTTGCTAGGCGAATGGATTTTCGCAAGACCTACTTCATCTTGCCGAACCTGTTCACGCTCGCGGGCGTGTTTTGCGGTTTCTACAGCATTGTGCTGAGCGCTCGTATCGGCGAAGGCGAAAGCAGCGATCAGGACCTGCTCTACAAAGCGGCGCTCGCCATCGTGCTCGGTCTGTTCTTCGACAGCGCCGACGGCCGGATCGCCCGACTGACCAAGACCCAGTCGAGCCTGGGCCTTCAACTCGACAGCCTCGCCGACGTGGTGACGTTCGGCGTCGCGCCGGCCATCCTGGTCTATCGCTGGGGCCTCGAAGACCTCGGTCTGGTGGGCTTAATCGTCGCGTTTCTGTTCATCGCCGCGGGTGCACTGCGACTGGCCCGGTTCAACGTGCTGGCCATGCGAGAAGAGGGCAAGCCGCCCGGCAAGTACTTCCTCGGCCTCCCGATTCCCGTCGCGGCCAACATGATCGTCGCGCTGGTGCTCACCAACCACGCGATCGGGGTGACCAAAATCGCCAACCAGTCCTCGATCGCGGTCCTGGTCGCCGTCCTCAGCTACCTGATGATCAGCCGCGTCCGGTTTCGCTCGATGAAGGACCTCAAGCTGACCCGTCGCACGGCCATCGCCGCGGGCACGATCTTGGTGCTCGGCATCGTGGTGGGAGCGCAGATCAACGGCGCAGCCGTATTCATGCTGCTGATCACGCTGTTTATCGCGTTGGGCCTGGCCGAAGAAGTCTTGTTCTACCGCCGACGACGACGCGAGCAACGCAAGGCGCACGAGCCCGACGACAGCGAGGCCGACGTGCTCGCGGAACTGGGCGCCGACGGGGAGCGGCAACAAGCCGCGTCCACGGTCGCAGACTCGAAACCGGCGCCTCCGCCCGAAGCGAGCCGATAGCGGCAGCAAGCCGCGTCCACGGCCGCAGATTCGAAACCGGCGCCTCCGCCCGAAACGAGCCGAGAGACGCCGACCGCCGATGGCGTTCGCCTGGAACCCGAACGCCCGGTCCGTGCGCTCCGGTCCGGGTCGAGCCGGGGCGCCTGCACCGGCCGCGGTCCCACCCGATGCGGACAGTCGACCGCGGTCTCGGTACAGACGACGAAACGGCGCGGGCTGGTCCGAAGCTTTTCACTGCCACTAGAACACCCGCTCGCAGGGTGACTGCGGACGCTGGTCGAGCCACCGGGGGTTTTGGCGCTCGCGAGGTGGCTGCGGACGCTGGTCGAGCCATCCCGCGTTGGGGAACGGTGACGACGATTCGTGCACGTACGTTGGCTTACGAACCGCCCGCGGCTGCGGTGGCTCGGGTCCACGGGTGGCGCCGCGAAAGTGGGGCGTGGTCTCGTCCGGAGCGCACGAGTCCGGGCCCCGAACCCCGCCGTGGCGTCGACCCAGGTGCTCGAGCCGGCCCCGGTGACCCGAGCCGAACCGGCCATCGACAACAAGCCCTGCCAGCTACGCGAGCCGCGAGATGGTGAGCGACGCCGCGACAAAGTCTGAACTCGATCGGCCAGGCGTGGTCCCCCCTGGGCGCGAGACCAACAAACCGCCGCGACGACGGGTCTGATCGTGGCCGTCGACCGATGCGTCCCACAAATGACTCCATACGGTGCCCGAAGTGGTCACCTTTGCTACGCGCTGAGATTTGACCGAGGATAACAAATCGCACGCGGGCGAATCGGCCCATTCACGGTGTTGTCGACTCTACACGATCGTATAAGCTGCGACTCGGTCCGTCCATGCACATCCTTGGAATCTCGGCGTACTACCACGACAGCGCCGCGTGTCTCGTCCGCGACGGCGAGATCGTTGCGGCCGCTCAAGAGGAACGTTTCACCCGCAAGAAGCACGACCACGGGTTTCCGATCCACGCGGCTCGGTACTGCGCCCGTGAAGCCGGTATCGACTTCGATCAACTTGACCTCGTCGCGTTCTACGACAAGCCGCTCAAAAAGTTCGATCGACTGCTCGAGACCTACGTGGCCTACGCGCCGCGCGGCTTCAAGCTGTTCTTGATGGGACTGCCGCTGTGGCTGCAGCAAAAGTTGCACCTCCCGCGGGAGATGGATCAAGCGCTCGACGGCAAGTACAAGGGTCGCTTCGTCTTTCCGGAGCACCACGAGTCGCACGCGGCGAGTGCGTTTTTTCCCTCGCCGTTCGAAGAGGCGGCCATCCTGACCCTCGATGGGGTGGGAGAGTGGGCCACGGGAAGCGTTGGCCACGGCAGAGGCAACCAAATCGAACTGCTAAAAGAGATGCGGTTCCCCCACTCGTTGGGCCTGCTCTATTCGGCATTTACGTACTTCACCGGGTTTCGCGTCAACAGCGGTGAATACAAATTGATGGGACTCGCGCCCTACGGCGAGCCTATATACAAACAGAAGATCCTCGACAACCTGCTCGATCTCAAGCCGGACGGCTCGTTCCGGTTGAACATGGACTACTTCGCGTACTGTCACCACGATGTCATGACATCGACGCGAATGGACGAGCTCTTTGATGGGCCGCCGCGAAGATCCGAGTCGAAGATCACCAAACGCGAAATGGATCTCGCCGCGTCGATCCAAGCCGTCACCGAGGAGATCGTGCTGCGCATCGCTCGGTTCGCCCACGAGTCGACCGGCAAACCGGATAGTCTGGTTCTCGCGGGAGGGGTGGCCCTCAACTGTGTGGCCAACGGCCGCCTGCTTCGCGAGGGGCCCTTTGACAAGGTGTGGATCCAGCCCGCCGCTGGCGACGCCGGGGGAGCTCTCGGCGCGGCACTGTTCACGTGGTACCAGCTGCTCGACAAACCGCGAAACAACGCCGGCAAGGACGCGCAAAAGGGCTCGTTGCTCGGGCCGAAGTACAGCAACACAGAAATCCGCGAATACCTCGACAGCATCGGCGCTGTGTACGACTACTACGAAGGTGAGGACGAACTTTGCGACGCGATCGCCGAGCTCGTAGCCACCGAGAATGTCGTGGGCCACATGGCGGGTCGGATGGAGTTTGGCCCGCGTGCGCTCGGGAGCCGCTCCATTCTCGGTGACGCCCGCTCGCGCAAGATGCAGTCGGTCATGAACCTCAAGATCAAGTTTCGCGAGTCATTTCGTCCGTTCGCGCCCGCCGTACTCCGCGAAGACGTGGACGAGTACTTCGACATGCGGCCGTACGAAGACAGCCCGTACATGCTCTTGGTCGCCGATGTCCAGCGCGAGAAGCTCGTGGCACCGGACGGAGACCGCAAGTACGGCCTCGATGCGCTCACGGAGATCCGCTCGACGGTGCCGGCGATCACCCACGTCGACAACTCGGCGCGGGTGCAGACCCTCGATACCGAACGCCACCCTCGCTTTTACAACATCGTCAAGGCGTTCAAACAAAAGACCGGTTGCCCGGTGATGATCAACACCAGCTTCAACGTCCGCGGCGAACCCATCGTCAACACCCCGCAGGACGCCTACCGCTGCTTTATGGGCACGAACATGGACGCGCTGGTGTTGGAGAACTGCGTGCTGCGCAAAGACGCCCAACCCGACGCGAAAGATGTCGACCGCGAGGCCTACCTGCGCGAGTTCGCCCTCGACTAGGGTTGCCACTCGGAGAACGTCAAGCCATGGCTCAGATGATCTCACTCAACCTTCGCCCCGACCGCGAGACGCTGCGTAAGTTCGGCTTCATCGCGCTCGTCGCGTTTTTGCTGCTCGCGGTGGCGGCCTACTACGAGCGCCTGATCTTCGCGTTTGGGCTGGGCGACGCGCGTGAGGCCACCGCCTACGCCTTGGCCGGCCTGGGCTGCGCGTGCGGGCTGTTCTCGCTGGTCGCACCGGCGCTCAACCGGCCGATCTTCGTGGGACTGACCCTCATCAGCTTTCCGATCGGGTTCGTGCTGTCGTACGTGTTTCTCGGCTCGCTGTTCTTCTTGCTGATCGCGCCGATTGCCATCGTGTTCAAAGCCATTGGGCGCGACAAAATGGACCGTTCGTTTACCCAGACCACCACGTACTGGAGCGACTGTCGGCGCGTGACGAACAAGGAGCGCTACTTCAACCAGTACTAGCCGAACTTCGCTAAACTCGCGTCGTTCGCCACCGCAAGGAGTCACTCATGTCCGACGAAAAACCGCTCGACGACTTTGCCGCCCAAGCCAACGCGCAGCGTACCGGCCTCGCCGGCGAGCTCCTCGGGTTTTTGGGGGAGACCAAGAAATGGTGGCTCGCGCCGATTATCGTGGTCACCTTGGTCCTGGGCCTGATCGTGGTTCTCGGTGGTTCCGCGGCCGCACCGTTTATCTACACGTTGTTTTAGTCGACCGTCGGCGTCGATCGCATCGACCAAGCACGACCCGCCCCGCCGTCGCCGGTAGGGACGGCGGGCCGTCTGCGACCGGATGGCGCGTCGCGGTGCCGACTCCGCTCGACCGCCGCCTCGCGTCGAGCAACTCAAAGAGTCGAGAAGACCGACTGCGCGAGCATGGCTTCGGCCACCAACTCGGCCGCGTAGGCTTGCCCCGCCCCGTTCCAATGGTCGTCTCCCCCGTGCAGGTACAGCGCGTTGACGTCACGGGCTTGGAAGGCGTCGAACAAGCTCACGGCGAGCCAGCCCTCGGCCTGCGCCAGTTCCTCGAGCGGACGCACCTGGTTGCGGCGGTTGTAGTCGGGGAACCGCTCCGGGTCGACCGCCGGCCAATCGTACGCCGAGGACAAATCTCCCGCGTGCGGAACGAACACGAACACCAACGGTAGTCCTTGCTCGCCCACATAGGCCGCGATGCGGCGCAGCACCCCGTGCATGAGGCTCACTTTGTAGCGCGCCGAGTCGCTGTTGGGGGTTAGGCTCACGTCCGCGGCGTAGTAGTCGACATGGGTGTTCGTCACGGTTGGATCGCCATCGACGGCATGACTTTGGTATTCACGCTCGGCTTCCGCGAGCAAAAACTCGAGATCGACGGCTTGGTTTGGGCGCCCCCGGTCACGGCCGATCCGGCGAATCATGGGTCCGATGGCCCGCTTGAGGATCGAGCTGCGCTGGGCCAACGCGAGGCGCATTTTGACCTCTTCGTCCAAGCGCCACGAGTTTTCGACCACCTCACCGGCCGGGTTGACGCGAAACATCTTGTTGCGCATCAAATCACCGTAGTCGTTGCCCGCGTACACGGTCATCACGACCGCGTCAGGACGCAGCGCAGGTAGCTCGCGTTGCATCTTGTAGAGCGCCTGGTCGGGACCGTAGGAACTGACGCCTGCGTTGACCATCTCGACCTCTCGCCCGAGGTGCCCGCGCAACCGCTCCCCGAGTTGCGCGACGAACGTCTCCTCGTCCGGACTGTAGTACCCGTGGACGAACGAGTCGCCGTAGACGACGACCCGGGTGGCCTCGCCGGCCTCGCGCAGGGCGGGCCCGCGAAATCCATCGTCGTTGATCTGGTGATGAATCGTCGCCCCTCCGTTGCGCTCGGACAGCGTGGTCACACTGTGACGACCGGGAATGAAGCCGAAGATCACCTCATCGTCCGCCTGGTAGATCGGCCGATGGCGCGGACCGAGCACCATCTCGCCCGCGCACTCGCCGAGGCCGAGCGCAACGGTCCCCATCAAGCACAGCACCACGAGCCGGGCGACCAACGTCGCCGCGGCGACCCGTGCCACTACGACGAGAACCACGCCGAGGCCACAGACAACCCGCTGCGTCCAACCGAATCCCGGCTCCCCGCCGTACAGCGGATGATCCGAAACCGCATAGAGGACGAACACCAGCCCCAGCCCGGCGAGGGCCCATCGTACGAAACGTTGGGCCTGGGCAGACATCGTTCGCGGCGCACGATTGGCCATGTGGGAACAGGATCCCAGCTTTCCCTGCGAGGCTCAATGGGCGCCGTTCACCGAGTCCCGCGCGAGACGAACGGGGCGACGGTCGGTGACACGAAACGGGTTGAATCCGAACCGCTGTGGGTTCACACGGCACGAACCGGGAACGCCACCGCGCGGTCGGTGGCCAGGCATCGCCGAGGGGGAGGCCGCCGCGCTCGCGTCGAGTCCGGCCCCTACCGCGAAGCCGCGCCCACGTCGACCCGCGCCGGCTCGGCGCGCTCGATGACGTAGTACAAGGCGTCGGAAAGCAACGGAAGACCGGACTCGAGATCGTCGAGGACGTGGGTCGGCTCTCCGTTTGCGTCCAACGCGGTAGCGCGGAGCGTGCCGAGGTCGGCCCGCCGCCAATTCACTTGCCCGGCCAGCTCTTGCACCAAAATCGGCGGGCCCCCGACGTCCTCGATGCGGGACACGCCGGGTTCGACCACGGACTCTCGCCAGTGCGTGTTTGTTTCGGTCGACATGACCTGCAGCAGCATGCGCGACGATTGCCCCAACGGCTGGTCGTCGAGCGCGACCACCACGGCCGCGCCATACTCGAATCCCAGCTCGAACCGCAGCGCGGCCGTTTGCACCGATGGATTGCGACCTAGAAACCCCGCTACCCCCTGGGCTCGAGGGGCGTCAACCACCACTTGGCCGCGACCGTAGTTCCACGTCAACTCGCCCGTCGAGCTACGAATCACCTGCGTCTTGTGATCAATCCCACGGTCGAGCCCGCTGACGGCCAACGGCACGGCTTGTGGGGCTAGGTCGACTTGCACCCGTCCGACGAGCCCGGCCAGCGGATCGACCCGCGGCGACGGCTCGGCGACCAACCCCAAGAGGTTGTCGCTCGCACGCAGTTGGTCGAGGGCCATCGAGGTGACGACCGGCGTACCGCGTAGCGCGTGGACATCGTCGTAGGCGAGTCCGACCCGCGCCACCACGTCCCCGGTTTGCACCAGACCCCGCCGGAAAATGAGCGCGGCAGCCGGCGATTGCCCGAGACCCGCCGGGGTTTGGTACGCGAACTTGCTCAAACCCGAACTCCACGCCGGCCGATCGGCCGCATGGAATGCGACGCCAGCGACTCCCCCCATCGCCCCGTAGGCCGCCACGACCAGCGGGAGGTCCGTGCGCCAACGGTTGGGGGCCGGCGCCCCGATCTCACTGACGAGCACTGGGGCGGAGGCGCTGCCGATACTGAGAATGGGGTGACCAAGGACCCGCTTGCGGCGCCCCGGATCGTCGCGCTCTCGACGAAGAAAGGTCAACGCACTGGCGGAGGCGTAACGCTGACCCGGCGCGAGCGACCAAGCGGCCGCCTCGCCGTCGTGGAACGGGTCGTGATAACCGTGCCGGTCGATCACATCGCACGGCGCGTTGGCCCAGCGCTCGAGCGGCCCGAGGCGCTCGGCGCTCGCCGTGATCCAGTTCGAGCACACGGTTCGGCCGCGGTAGCCGAGTTCTTCCCGAAGGAACCCCACGGTGCGGTCGTAGAACTCGCGCATCCGTTCGGCGAGGAACAACGCTTGATCCTGGGCGCGACGCGTCGGCTCTGCGATCAGCCCGCCGTGGGGCAGCAACTCCACGCCCGCGGCCGAGAAGCGTTGGGGCACCTCCCCGTCGTCCGACCAATGTCGCCGCGCCGCATCCAAACTGCCGTGGCGGGTCACCAGCCATTGAGCGAACTGAACTTCGATCGCCTCCCATTGCTCCGATGGCAGCGCATTGCGGTTGAACGTCCAAAACAACGTGGAGTCCTCGTTGACGAGTTCCACCCACGCCACCGCCGGGTCTTGGCTCAGCGGGTGGGCTCGGCCAAGATTCGGCTCGCCGAGAAGCGCTCGCCACCAAGTGCGATAGCGTTGTTCGAGTGTGGCGTCGAAGTACACCGTGCCAAACGGCGACTGACCCCGAAATCCCGGCACGCCGGACTCGGCGGACAACGGCGTGCGCATCGGGAAGTAGATCGACAACGCGCTGTACAACCCGTGCTCGGCGAACACCGACACCGCCAATCGGAACCGATCGAGGCGCCGTGGGTCGGCCCGACGGCGCGGATCGGAGTCACGCCACACCGGACAGTGCAAACGTACGAGATTGACGCCAGCTTTGGCCAAGCGCCGGGCAAAATGGTGCAAGTGTGGCTTGGAAAACCCGAGCACCGGGCAAGTCGCGTTCACGCCCCACAGCGCCACCGGCCGCCCGTCAGCCCGCCAAAGGCCGCCGTCACGGGCGACGATCCGTGCCGATTCGTCGACGATGGGCTCGTTGAGATGAGACAAGTCCAAGGCCGTGCGGCGGAACAAGTCAGGCGGCGGATCGAACGCGAAGTGACCCGGCGCAGCCGGATCGAAGGATTCATCCGGGCGCAGCTTGCCGCGCGGCACGAAGGGCCCGTCGACCAGCACAAACGCGTCGAAGGCCGCGGCGGACACCCCCGCGTCGAGTTCGACGTGGAAGCGGTGCTCGCCCGCCTCCAGCTCGACCGCGCCGGCGTACACCCAGTTGGAGACCACGTGTCGGCGCATGACCACGGCATCGAGCAGGGCCGCCTCGGCCGCGACGGGAATCGCCGCCCGATCGTCCATGCGCCAACGAAAGGGACCGTGATGCCAGAATTTGCGGACGTATAGGTCGTACGACCCTCCGCGGGGAACCACGACGTCGTACGACGCGGACACCGGGTCGGGTGGGTTGGCGACCCCGATCCACGCCCCGCCCGACAACGTGGCCGCTTCACGTGCGTTCGCTGGCGCAAAGGGATGGCTATCCGCGGCGGGGAAATTGGTGACCGCCGCCGCCTCGGCCTCCCACCAGACGTACGGCGCCGGTTTGCGAGGAGCCCGGACCGACCGCCACTGCGCCCTCGCAGCGGCTTGATCGTACACCCGCAGCGGTGC
>QKPP01000194.1 GCA_006508105.1 Myxococcales bacterium FL481
GGACGCTGCTGTCGTCGGTTGCGATTCGACCGACGATCTCGTCGTACAAATCGTTTTGTAGCGGCCGCAATGGTGCGAGCATTTCGTCGCGATAGGCGTTCTCGGCGTTGAGATACGCGAGCACATCTGGATCCTTGCGCTCGTCGTCACGCAACCAGTAGTACGGGTCCATGCGTGCTCCGTGCGGAGATGGCACAGCGTGCGGGCGTTGGGCGGCGATAGGAGGCATTGGTGTGTTGGTCTCGGTGGGGGCTGAACTCGCGGTGGGCTGGGGCGCAGTGGCCGGCTCGGACGGACTCACCGGCGAAGCGCAGCCGAAAACCAGGGACGGAAGGAACCACACGACGCGCTCGGCGACAGGCATGCCCTCATCGTAACCGTTTCCACAGCATCGTTAGAGCCGTCCGGCACGAGGCGGTTTCCGACAGCAGCCGCGCGTCCGCGAAGTCGCTCCATCATCGCGGATTGCTGAGTCGATCTTTGCGGAGGCTCACCGCGACCGAAGCGCGCGACTCCATCGCCGTGCACTGAGCGCACCGCCGTCGGGCGGTTGATGGCGGGCGTGCCGTTCGTCCCGCCGAATCACATGAGGACGACGGCCAAGCGGGTCGGCCGAACGCGTATGATATGCGTCATCGCTGCCACTATGCCCCGTCCCGTGACCACGAGCGTTCTCTTCTCACTGCTGGTCCTGTCTGCCGCCGGCTGCACGCGCCGCCCGGCTTCGGACCCCACCGAAGCCCCTAGCCCCGCTTCCCAGCCAGCCGCCCCCGTTCCTTCCATCGTGGAGCTGGAAACGCTCCCGAGCGAGCCCGGCCCCGAACCCGTAGCGGCTCGAGATCGCGCCACGTACTCCGAGCGGCAGATCCGCGGACGGCAGCGACGGGTATTCAGTGTCGATTTTTCGACCATCGATCGGCCAACGACGATCGAGTCGTTCCAAAGCGCACCGCACCTCTCCCCCTTGACACAGGATCGTACCGGCACTTGTTGGAGTTTCGGCGGGACTTCATTTGTGGAGTCTGAGCTGTTTCGCATGCGTGGCTACTCGCCTCGGTTGTCGGTAATGTACGGCGTGTACTCCGAGTACATCGAGAAGACGAAGCACTATGTGCAAACGAAAGGCGAGAGCGGCTTTCCTGAGGGCTCGCAGGCAGATGCCGTCATCCTCCGTATGAAAACGTACGGCACGATGCCCCAGTCGGCCTACACCGGACTTGTCAACGGCGAGACCAAGCACGCACACTGGCCGATGCGCAAGGAGATGCGTGCGTATTTAAGCAAAGTCAAAGAAGGCAAGCGGTGGAATGAAGCGGTCGTCGTCGCCAAGATCAAGAAAATCATGAACAAGTACCTGGGAGCGCCACCGGAGAAGTTCGAGGTTGAAGGCAAAGAGTACACGCCCCAGGAATACATGCGCGACAAGCTGCAGTTCCCGGTCGAGGAGTACGTGTCGTTCGTATCATTCAAGTACTTTCCATTCTATACACGCGGGGTCCACAAGGTCGAGGATAACTGGTGGAAGGGAGATCACTACCACAATCTGCCCCTCGACGAGTGGTACGAGCTATTCCGTGGTGCCGCGAAGTCTGGGTACACGCTAGGCATCTGCGGGGACACCAGCGAGCCCGGTGACGGAACCGAGGAGGACATTGCCATCATCCCAAGCTTTGACATCGCGCAGGAGCACATCAATCAGGACGCACGAGAGTATTGATTTTACCACGACGTCACCACTGACGATCACTGCATCCACGTGCTCGGCTACCAGCAACGAGGGGAGCACGATTGGTACCTGGTCAAGGACTCTGGGAGCAAAGCCTTCGACGGCCAGCACCAAGGGTACTACTTCTATCGGGGCGACTGGGTGAAGCTTAAAGTGTTGGCGTTCACCGTACACCGCGATGCCGCCCAAGGTGTGCTGGAGAAATTCGGGTCGTAAGTTGGGAGCATGCGGGCGTAGGAGACCACGCTTTTCTCCCAAGCGCGTCCGTTCGATCCGGTCGATGTTCGCACCCGGGGGTCAGTCGCCTCACGAGAAGCGGACGGGCGATGGCAGTCAATCAGATTTTGATCTGTTTCTTCCTCGCGCTGAGCACCATCTGATAGCCCAGCAGATCCCGGATCAACGGCACAAAGCGTAACCAGCACTGGCTCGACACGATGCGGTTGACGAATCCCCCAGCGCGATCGAAAAGTCGAAATGTGAAGTCCAGTCGTTGCGGAGCGAGCCCTGCGTCCTCGCACAAACGACGTGCATCGCGAGGCGTGAACCAACGGAGGTGAGTCGCGTCGAAGATCCCGCGGCTTCGTCTGGGAAACCCACCATCGACGTAGATCGACCAGGCGGCCGAGATGTGTCTGACGTTGGGCAGGCTGACGATGAGCACGCCGTCGTCGGATAGTCGATCGGTCGCGCGAGCAAGCGTGGTCCACGGATCGCGGAGGTGTTCGAGCACGTCCGCGAAGATGATGCAATCGAACTCTCCGGCGTCGCCAACGTCGGACCAGTCGAGGCTTTCCACATCGGCCTGGGTCACCCCCGTGAGGCGCGAGGCCGCGACGTTGGCCATCTGTGCATCACACTCGACCCCGAACACGCGCCGATCGGGGCGCTGCTGCAGCAAGAACGCGCCCAATGTGCCGTCAGATGATCCGACGTCGAGAATGGTCTTCGCCTGCGGGGGGACTCGTTGCCAGATCTCAGGCCGGAGCCCAACGTAGGAACTGTTGAATAGCGAAGACACGACCGAGTGTAACTCAGCACTCGAGGCTGGCGCCCATGGTGAACCGCGGGGCGGCGTGCGCAGAGGTCGATTGTACGTCCCGTGCGCAGTCTCGGAGTGCGCACGTACCTTGCACGCGCGTCGGTGAGCTCCATCAAGGCTCGCCAGCATGTTGTGACTCCTCCTTTCCCAGGACTCGGCGGCCTTGTTGGCCGCGTCTGCGCCTCGCTGGTGGCGAGCTGCACCGGGTCGGCAGCCTTGGCCGATCGCGAGCACCGGCTTGCCCGAACATACGGACCGCTCAAACTGCGCCGTTCGAGCGGCCAACGGGTTTGAGGCGCGAGCGCAATGGCGCGTCTCGTTGGTGAACGTTCGGCCCTGGAAGACGAGGAGGTCTTCGACAAGGCCACGGTCCGGTTGACGGTTTCCCACTCGTTGCACCCCGCTTCTGCCGCGAAGTACCGGGTACGCGGTTCATGGCCGCCCGGGAGTTGTCTCCCGCGCGACGAAGCGAGAACACACGCGATGGCGACCGGGGCAGATGGGGAGGTAGCGAATCAAGCGAAGACGCGGAGGCGGAACGAACCGCGAAGGGCGAGCCACGACCGACGAAGTCGCCCTCGCATGCACACGCCGCCAGCGCACCGTGGGCGAACACGACGACCGATCGGCACGAGCTGTTCGACCGGAGGGCGGACGTCGAACCTCCAGCGGTTCACGTGATACGTCCGCGTTGAGAACAACATCGCGTCGCGGATCGGGCCGGTGTGTCAAGCGTCACGCGGAACCTGGCGACGCCGGCTCGAGCCGGGCTTCGTCAATGCTGGGCGTTGCCGCGCGAAGGCGCCGACGCTAGGCTGCCTTCGTGCTGGTTTCTCGAGCTAGAGCGAGCGCGCTCGCCTGGATGGCACTCGCCGGCGTCTCAAGCGCCTGTGACAATCGTGGACGCGATCAACTCGATGTCGACTTCGACATCCCGCGGAGCGAGGACTTCCCGGCTCTACTGTCCGCGTACGGGCTGTTTGAGGGGCCGATGGGGCATCTGGTCCCATCAGCCACCGCGGTGGAGTACGAACTCGCGTCGCCGTTGTTTACGGACTACTCCCACAAGCAGCGGCTGCTCAAGCTTCCCGAGGGCACGACGATGGAGGTGTTCGATAGCTTCACCGCCCGCTTTCCCGAGGGTACTGTCGTGGCGAAGACCTTCTACTACCCATTCGATTTCGCGGACGAGTCCCGAGGGCGGGAGATCATCGAGACCCGCCTCCTGGTGAGGCGTCAGGGTGACTGGAACGTTGCCACTTACATCTGGAACGAGGCGCAGACTGACGCGGCGCTGGCCCTCGACGGAGCGAGGACCCACGTGGACTGGAGAACGGCATCAGGCGCCGAACGGTCAACGCACTACGAGATCCCCAGCGAGGTTGCTTGCGTGACCTGCCATCAACGAGACGAGGCCGTGACGCTGATCGGGTTGACCCCTCGGAACATGAACACCGTCGTGGTCCGCGATGGCGTTGAAATTGACCAGCTTGAGTACCTGCAGTCGCGAGCCGTTTTGTCCGGGCTGGGTCTCGAAGGACTGACGAGTCTTCCTGCCTACACGAACCATTCGAACGAACTGGCGATCCGCGCACGGAGCTACCTCGATGCGAACTGTGCTCACTGCCACAGTCCACGGGCTTGGAAGCGGGCCGCGCGGGAGGATCTTGATCTTCGCTATGAGACGGCGCTCCCCGACACCGGGATTGTCGACGAGCCGCGCGCTCTAAGGGCGGCCCTGACCAGTGGAGACATGCCCTACGTTGGCACCACGCTCATTGACGACGAGGGTGTGAGCCTGGTGGTCGACTACCTCGACACGGTTGCGAGTCGCGGGCGCGGGAGGGCGTGGTAGCCGGCACCGCCGGCCGGTCGCCGCCACACCTGGTCGTCGCCCGGAGCGGGCTACGTCGTGCGGTGCAGCGGTGCCGTCCGGACCGCCGTCACGCGGCGGCACGATCACGAAGCCGGCTCGAACAGCGCCCGGACGTAGTTGCGATACTGCGCGATCTGTCGCGGCAGCAGATTCTTGTCGTCGATCACCTTCGACAAAATGATGCCGCCTTCAATGCCCGAGGTCGCCATATCGGCGACGTCGGCTAGGACAACCTCGTATCGAGGCGGATACAATGCCGCTATCTCGTCCAGTCTAGCGGTGAACATGCGACGCCAGCTGAGCACCGACTCCTTCATGATCGCCAGTACTTCGGGTTCGATCTGTTCGCACTCGTAGCAGTAGGCGGCCACGATGCATCCGGGATGATTCGACTCGAGGTTGGCCATCGTCTCCTCGAGGAGCTTCAGGAAGATCAGAAACCGCTGAAGCGGATCTTCGCTGAGAGAGTCCGCGCGCGCGAACAGTCGGCTGAAAACCGCATCGTCCTGCCGCACGTATCGCTCGAGCAGCCCTTTGGCCAGCTGGTTTTTGCTCTTGAAGTGGTAGAAAAATCCGCTCTTTGTGATCCCGGCGTTGGCGATTACCGCGTCGATGCTGGTTGCTGAATACCCTTGCTGGAGGACAATGGCCTCCGCGACCGCCAAGATTCGTTCTCGGGTGGCTTCGCCTCGTCGTCCCATCTTGCGTCTGCCTTTGTCTGCCTTCGGTTTCCGTACCCCTGGTACAGTTGAGGGCCGAATAACGTCGCTTCGCGGAGTGTGGCAGACGAAACGAGAACGAGCAAATCGTTGAAAGTAGTGGTGTTTTTCGGGTTGGGCCCGGTTCCGTACCACGCGCCGGGTAGACCGCGTGCAAACGAGACGCCCACAATACCTCGGTGAGTGAGGCGAGTATGGGGCGTAACAATCCACGACTCGCGGAGAAACACCGAAAGGACCCAGGTGATGAGCTACGACCGCCAACGGGCGCAAGCCTTTTCCGATCACGTGCTTGACTCATTCAACCAGGCCGCGAGCTGCCTGATGATCTCGCTCGGCCACCGAGCAGGTCTGTTCGATATCCTAGACAATAAACCCGCAGGAACCATTGACGAGATCGCGGACTGGGCGAACCTCGATGCCCGTTACGTAAAGGAGTGGCTAGGGGCGATGGTGTGCGCCAAGATCGTGGAGATGCCCGACCCGCAGCGTTACAAGCTGCCAGCCGAACACGCCGATTTTCTTACACGACGCGCTGCGCCGAACAACTTGGCTGTTTTTGCGCAGTACATCGGCTTGCTTGGCACAGTCGAAGATGCCGTCTTGAAGTGTTTTGTCGAAGGCGGCGGGGTGCCATATGATCGCTACGAGCGCTTTCACACGATCATGGCGGAAGACAGTGGGCAGACCGTACTTCCCGCACTGGTCGACCACATTTTGCCGCTCGATCCCGCCTTGCCACACCGGCTCGAGTCCGGCATCGAGGTCCTTGATCTCGGATGCGGCGCGGGGCGAGCGGTGAACCTGCTGGCGAAACGTTTCCCGCGATCGAGGTTTGTCGGACTCGACCTCAGCCACAATGCGATCAACCGCGCCCGGCGAGAAGCCGCCGATTCTGGTCTGAAGAATGCCCGTTTTGAGGCACGCGACCTGACCAACTTGCACGAGACGATTGCTGAGAATGCTTACGACCTGATCACGACCTTCGACGCCGTGCACGACCAGGCCAAACCGTTGCATCTGCTCAAGGGTATCTTCCGTGGCCTGCGACAAGGGGGGACTTACCTGATGCAGGACATCGCCGGCTCCGGCCATCATCGTGGCGACATCGAGCACCCGATCGGAACGTTTCTCTACTCCATCTCGTGCATGCATTGTGTAGCGGTCTCACTTGCACAAAAAGGAGATGGGCTTGGCGCGATGTGGGGGAGGACCCAGGCCCAAGATCTGCTCAAGCAGGCAGGATTCACCGATGTGGTGGTACACAGCCTCGAGCACGACTTCCAAAACGACTACTATCTTGTGCGCAAGTAGGTGGTGCGGTGGCGCGGCCGCGATCCGGTGATACGGCTGGAGATTGCTCTGACTTGCGCGAGGCTTCGAAAAGCAAGTTCGAGTGGAGGCGGTCCAGC
>QKPP01000084.1 GCA_006508105.1 Myxococcales bacterium FL481
AATGCCCGAGGACGAAGACGAGAACAGGAAAGAGCGGCGTCGACATTCACGAAAGGACTCCGTGACCCGGCCGAAGGAACCCGCTGGTCATGAACATGAGGTGGAAATTCGACCACCCGACCCAGTTGGGCTTGTCGAGCAGCTCGACAACGTCTCCGAGGGGAACTCGGTCGTAGAGAATCCTCGCCTGCCCCATGGTGTCGCCGGGGTCGACCTCGAGAACGAGACAGGCCTGCTTCGCCTCGACGACGGGGAAGAACCCGAGCTTCCGAGCACATTGCCCGTCCTCGAGGTCGATGAACCAACCCCATGCCCGGTGGTACCGAACCGCATCAGGTCCCGCGAGCCGCACGAGCGCGGCCTTGCGGCGGCGAAGAAGGCGTCGATGATCGGTGCCGCACAGGGCAACCCGCGAGTACGGGCGTAGTCCAGGGAAGTGCTGCTCGACGTAGTCGAGGAAGTCCCCGACCAGCAGACCCTCCGCGAGGCTCAGGTGACCCGAGTCGAGCAGCCGCCCCCACGACGCGACGATGTCCTTCCAGGTCACGCACGCGACCTTGGGGTCATGGTTGGCCTCCTCGGGGAGGTTGACGCTCAACTGCTCGGTCCAGATGTGCCCGTGCCACGGCTTGTTCTCGATGACGATGGTGAGATCCCCGTAACCCACCACGCCGTCGAGAACCTGCCGACGATCCGACGAGGAGGCGTCTTCCGGCACCTCCACCTCTTCGTCGGTCTGGACGACGGAGACGACGCGCTCGGTCGCCTCGGGCACCGTGGCCGTCTGCATATCGACGCTTGGGGCGACCAGCTCATGAAGCAGCGGGATGCCGTCGCCGCCGTTCCGGCGATGGGCGGCGTCGACGAGATGAAGCCAAGCGGCGTGAGCGACTGGCACCCCTCGAAGCACCAGAAGGAAGGCACGAGTCAGCGCATCCTCGAAGTGGGCTCCCTTGCGTTCGTACGGCTCGAACACGTTCAGGTGCCGGTTCATGCGTACGTCGATCTACCACGGGGCACACGTCCCACTGAATCGCCCCGGGGATCGGCGGCTCGACTCTGCGAGCGAGGCGCTACCGGCGTGTGTTCATAGTCGCAAACACAAGGAATCGTCTGCCCGAGCCGGAGATGGGCATCTTGACACTAGGCGCATTTGGCGCTAGGGTAGAATCAACCTAATCCCTTCTCATGACTTCCAAGTCCATTTCCCTACCGGACCCCATCTGGCAACTGATCCACCGCAAGGTGGAGAGCGGCGAGTACCGCGATGAGAGTGAGTACCTCGCCAAACTGGCGCAGGCAGATCACCACCGTCAGGAGCTGGAAGCCTGGGGTAGGTTCGTCGACAGGATGAAGCGGGCCAAGGAAAGCCCTCTCGAAGGCCCTCTCGAACCGGGGGAGGCCAGAGGGATCGTCGAAAAGGCCGCCGAGAGATTCGCAGCCCGTAACGCCCGAACCGTATGAGCATGCGCTGCTCGGTCCGTCGGCAAGCCCGTCAGGATCTTGAGGACATCGCCGCCTACCTGATCGAGCACTCCCGCGGTGGGGTCGACTCAGCGCTGCGCGTCGTAGAAGCGATCGAGGAGACCTTCGAACGGATCGCTCGCACCCCCGGAGGCTCCAGCGTTCTTGAGCTTCCCCCCGGCGTAGAATCACCTCCCTTCGAACTCCGCAGACGGGTTGTCACGAGGTACAGCGACTACGTCGTCTTCTACACCTTGGAGGGAGAGCAGGTCGAAATCCTTAGCGTCCTTCATGGTGCCCAAGACTGGCCGTCTATTCTGTTCGGAGACAAAACCCACGACCATGAAACCTAAAGTAACCGCTCCCACCGTAGCTTCTTTCAGTGCTCCGAGCGGTGATGAGTTGGCTCTTGAGCGTCTACGATACGAGGCGGCCAGAGGATTCAAGCAACTCGACGACGGAATGGGCATCAAGGCTTCGGCCGAAGAAGTCCTTTCGCGTTCCGACCGTAGGCTCGGCAAGGTTGAGGCTTGAGTAGGAACTGACAGAGGCCCAATGAACAAGGTCCCGTCCTCACCAAACGTGAGTGCGGTGACCGTCTCGAGCTCGAGCGGGGGGTTGGAGGCCTCGGCGACGGCGCAGCTGCCTGCGGCGAGCGAGGAGAGGGCCAGGAGGCCGGCGAAGGTGAGTTGGGTAGCGGTGCGGTTCATGCTCGTTCTCCAGTGCCCGCGGAGCGCCGGGCCAGACGTCCGCAAGAGGACGTCACGTCGGCACAGCGTGCTGCGAGTCGGCTTGCGTGGGAGCGCGCGACGCTGGGGTCTCGCGCTCAGCCAGCATGATCGAGGTTGCGCCGTGGCACAACGCAGGCAAAAATCGAACGTGAGGTTGCATGACAGGCAACGTAAACATTTCAGACTTAGAGACTTTCATCCTCGTTGTCTCGTCGGGGAGCATCACTGCGGCCGCCAAGACACTCGGCGTGCCCAAGTCGACCGTCAGCCGTCGCATCAAGCGGCTTGAGACCGAACTCGACCAACCGCTGGTCGCCCGCTCCCCCAACCGGATTCGCCTCACGACCCAGGGCACCCTGCTCTACGAGCGTTGCGAGCCCGCGATCGCAGCCATTCACAGCGCTGGTCGCGAGCTCCACGGCCTCGGGGAAGAGCCGATCGGTACGCTGAGGGTCACTGTACTGTCCGCGATGAGCCTGGCCCCCGCGCTGTCCGAGCTGTTCTTGGAGTTCGTGGCGGAGCACCCCCGCGTGACCCTCGAGGTGATCGCCAGCAATCAGGTGATCGACCTCGTCGAAGACCGCATCGATCTCGCCCTGCGACCCGCGGGTTCCGCCGTGACCACCGGCGACGCGCGTCTGCGCTCACGTGCACTTGGCGTCCTCCAGCCGGCGCTGTTCGCGAGCCCCGAGTACATCGAGCGACACGGCGAGCCCACGCGCGTCGAGCAGCTCGGCGATCACCTACGCGTGCTCGGCCTGGTGTTCAAAGAGTGCGTGATGCTCGAGGGACCACGCAACAAGCAATACAAAGTCCACGCTCGCCCACGCTACTACACCTCGAGCCTCGCGCACGTCGCCGACGCGACCCATCGCGGCACGACGGTCGGGATCTTGCTGCCCGCAATTGCCCAGCCCGAATGTGCACGGGGCCGACTCGTCCCGATCCTTGATGGCTGGCGCGTACGCGGCTCGCAGATCGATCTCGTGTACCCCGCGACCGCCGTGACCATGGCGAAAACCCGGGCGATGATCACCTTTCTTCGGGAGCGCGCCGTGCCTTCGGGGCTGCTGTCCGAGGTCTGAGGCGCGACCTTCAGGGGGTTGGACCTCCTGACCGGCCAGAGCGTCTTCGCCAGTCTTGCTGCCGATCACACGTTCAGCTCGTCAATGCTCCTGCTCAAGGCCCATCTGTACGGTTTCGCAACCGGGTTGTTCTTCTTCAGTTTTCATCTTCTCGTCCTCGGCGTCCCTGGTGATCTGATCCCGTCAGATCCCCAAGACCCTCGGTTTGCTACTCTTGCTCGCCTCGCTGAGCTATCTACTCGATAGCGCCGGCATCATTGCTCTTCCGGACTATCCGGAGATCGTCACAGACATCTCTCTGTGCCGAGCCTGATCGGTGAGGTTGCATTCATCGGCTGGTTGGCTTTTCTCGAGGTGGCAAGACCCCCTCCGGCAAGGCCCCCGCCGACGAAACGGGTTCCCCGAGCGCAGCGCGCGACGTCTAGCAGGCGCTGGGCCAGCGCAGGCTCTCGTGCAATCTGATCGCCGAGAACCCACTTAGCGCGAGCATGGGTTTCCTGGCGAGCGACAGGCTGACGACGTACACCCCAAGCCGCGCCAGATTGTCCGCCTTCGTGGCACTGGAACAAAGCACAGTCGCCGGCTTGTCCACGTCACCTCAAGCCGGGCTTCGTCGAGCATATCGGACGCCTGGCGCCCCGGTCGACGCGAACTTGGACGCCCACGCGGAAGTGATGGGGTCAAGTCTGGGCAGTGGCGCGGTAGCATCTGCTGGGGGACGAAGACGGTCGGATCGGTACGGCCACAGTACCCATGCCGCATCGAACGGCCGCGATCACCTGTGGCCGCCTACGACATCGGCCCGAGCCCACAGGGGGCGAGCGCAGACCCGCGGCGACCAGAAACGCGAGGATCGCCACTGCGGAGCGAGCGCGGGCAGCAACGCTGCCAAATCGACTTCGAATCCGACCCCCGTGTTGCGTTCGTCGGGCGTTCGCAAGATTGCCCATGCTGGCTGCATGGTCTCGACGGCGTAGGCGATGACGGTCACGCTAGGCGCCGCGGTGGTTCCCACGAGCCCGCGTTGTTCGCCATGAGTGACAAGCTCTATCGTCAATGGTACGGATGTCGGCACGGCGCGAACTCGGGCAATCGAATCCGGCCGGCCATACGTCTCGTCACCCAGGCTCATGCCCGGCTCGGCGGGCTTGGCCCGCCGGATACTCCGAAGAGCCGTGATCCTAGGTGTCTCTTGCGGCGGGATCGAATCGATTCCGTCGTCGAACACGAACAGCTCGACGCGGCCGTCATCAGGATCTTGTGCGCCGACGCGCTCGGAAGCGATTCTCCGCAAGTGTGCGCAACCAGTTTGGTGGTGGCGGGCAGACTGGTGCCAAGCAGCGCGCTCGCGGACCTCACCCCGTCACAGTTTATTCAGGCCCATTCCCGGGGCCGCACAATCCGAACAAAACCCAGACGTCGCCAGAAGGAGTCGGCTTTGATAGCGATCTCTTCCGAGGACCACAGCCGCGTACGAGGACTCCGTAGCGAGCTCAAACGGCGGGTCGGCGCCGCGACGCGCACCCGCCGTACGATTCTTGAGGGTAGCCTAGCGATCGGCCGGCGCGTTCCGGTGCCCGGGCGTGTGGATGGCATGTAGATCCACGCTCGACTCGGCCCGTCTGCCGTCCGAGTACCGAAGGTCGACTACCTCGTCCAATACAGCTGGTAGTCTGTAGACGGTCATTGTGTCGCCATTGTCAAGGTGACGGTGAGCGCCCGGCAGTGTCCGCTCACGCCCATCCCGCAAGCGAACCGTAACCGTGTCCGGCGCGTTGGACTGCTCTGCGAAGTAACCACCGCCCGCGACGTCCCAGCGCTCGGTGCCGTCCGTCCGCTCAACACGAACCAGCTGCGTTGGCAGGCGTTGCAGGCGCTGTCGTTCTTTGAATTCCGCCTCGGAAATGCTGACGTCATCGACGACCCCACCTCTGGCGTGGGTCTCGACTCGGTTTGCCACGCGCACCCACACATACTCCGACGTCCATTGGTAGGGATCGCAGTAGGACATATAGTCAAACCAATCCTCGTTCTGCGCCGTGAGGAACCCGTCCAAGACGCCATATCCCCATTGATATGACTCGATTTCGCCGCCGGGGTTCGGATACCCGGCGTCTGGGCCTCCCGCATTGCATCCGGGCGAGTGGGGTCGACCGAGCGTGTGCCCAATCTCGTGAGTCGCAACGCCCCACGCGTAGCGATAGTCGTCACCCCACAAGACATTGTGCTCGTACCACCAGATCCCGGCGGAAATGTGCAAGTCGCTGAGGGCCATACCTCCGTCTCCCCCAACGCTGTTCCCGCAGCCATCGGCGTAGGCGAAGTAGTAGTTCGTCTCGTCGCTCCCCTGCATGTCATCAAGCTCGTACAAGAGCGGATACCAATCGTCGGTGACCGACCAGGTGAGCGGCTCACTCACCTCGAGCGTGAAATCGTTGGTCGGATAGAACGAGTAGAGCATGCGATGGAGCTTCTCGAAGTGCAACTTCCCATCCTCGGTCTTGTCGGGATCGATCTCCGGAATGCCATCTTCACATTCGGGGTTGTCGACCGGCACGATCGTGATCCGAAGTTGCATGGCGTCATCAGCTACGCCCAACGCGCCGGGGTCGTCGGGCCAAACGGCTGGATCCCCCGCTCCCTCGACATCCTCGTCTTTCTCCCGCAGGTCGATCTGCATCTTCACGCCGGGTACGACGTGCTCTTCTGGTAGCACGAAGTTGAACGTCGAGTCTGGGTCGAGCACGTGGCTCGTGCCGACAACCGTTTTCGTGCTGGTGTACACGTGGTCGACCGCGCCGCTGAGGATCAAGCGAGCAACAACCTCGTGGCTATCGCCCGAAGCGTCCCAGAAGGCTCGGACCAGCGCACCGCGGCCACGGATGATGTCAACGCTACGACTGGACGCGTCGATCCAGCTTCCGCTTGCGTATACGGGCGCAGCCACGCCCTGGTTTACAGCGATGTCGGTGATCTCGACGCCATCGGCGTGTGGCAGTACATCGTTACCCTCGTCATTGTCACCTTCATCTGGAACGTACACTTCGCCGTTCGGATCGGGGTGTTCCGGCAAAAACTCCGAGCACACATAGGCCGTGCAGTAAGTGTTTTCGCAGCACTTGCCACCTTCGAGGCACGCTTCTCCGAGGATCGGCAACCCTTGTTCAATGCACTCTTCGTCACTCGGAAGGTCGCTGCCATCGTCGTCATCGTCATCATCGTCATCATCGTCATCATCGTCATCATCGTCGTCATCGTCGTCGTCGTCATCGTCGCCATCACCGTCGTCATCATCGTCGTCGTCATCATCATCATCGTCGTCGTCATCATCATCGTCGTCGTCATCGTCGTCATCGTCGTCGTCATTATCGTCATCATCATCGCCATCATCATCATCGTCGTCGTCATCGTCATCGTCATCGTCATCGTCATCATCATC